>PUNR01000279.1 GCA_003551805.1 Loktanella sp. | reverse complement strand
TTTGTCGACGACACTGGCGGGCCGAAATGGGCGAGAAGCCACCGCGCGTCTAGCGCAGCGCCGCCCAAAGGTCGTATTCTCCGGCTTCTTCGACCTCTACCGTGACGATATCGCCGACCGACAGCGCCTCTGTCCCTTCGTCGATGAACAGATTGCCGTCGATTTCCGGTGCATCGGCCCAAGTGCGGCAAGTGGCAATCCCGTCTTCGTCGATGTCGTCAACGATGACCTCCAGCTTGCGGCCAACCTTGGCGGCCAGTTTCGCCTCTGATATCGCCTGCGCCTTGGCCATGAAACGGTCCCAGCGGTCCTGCTTGACCTCTGCCGGTACATGATCGGGCAGGGCGTTTGATCGCGCACCAGCGACGTTTTCATACTGAAAACACCCCACACGGTCGAGTTGTGCTTCGTCCAGCCAATCGAGCAGATGCTGGAATTCGGCCTCTGTCTCGCCGGGGTAGCCGACGATAAAGGTGCTGCGCAGGGTGATATCGGGGCAAATGCTGCGCCAAGCGGCGATTTCATCCAGCGTTTTCGCCCCCGCCGCAGGCCGCGCCATGCGGCGCAAGACATCGGGGTGGCTGTGCTGGAACGGGATATCAAGATAGGGCAGCACGCCGTTGGCTGGGTCTGCCATGATCGGGATCAGGTCGCGCACATGCGGGTAAGGATAGACATAATGCAACCGCACCCATGCGCCCAGCCGTCCCAATTCGCGGGTCAGATCGGTGATATGGCTGCGCACCTCGCCACCCTGCCACGGGTTCAGGTCGTATTTGCGGTCAAGACCGTAAGCGCTGGTATCCTGTGAAATCACCAGCAATTCGCGCACACCCGCCTGCACCAGCTTTTCCGCCTCGCGCAGGACGGCATGGGCGGGGCGGCTGGCGAGTTTGCCACGCATATCGGGGATGATGCAAAATTTGCACTTGTGATTGCAGCCTTCGGAAATCTTCAGATAGCTGTAATGGCGTGGGGTCAGGCTGACGCCCGTCGCAGGTAAAAGGTCGATGAACGGGTCGGGGCTGGGCGGCACCGCCAGATGCACAGCATCCAGCACCTGTTCATATTGATGTGGGCCGGTCACGGCCAGAATGCGGGGGTGGTGTTCGCGGATGTAGTCGGGTTCCGCCCCCAGACAGCCGGTCACGATGACCTTGCCGTTTTCGCGCAACGCCTCGCCAATTGCATCAAGGCTTTCGGCCTTGGCACTGTCCAGAAACCCGCAGGTGTTGACGATCACCGCCTCTGCACCCGCGTAATCGGCGGAAATGGCGTATCCCTCGGCGCGCAGGCGCGTCAGGATGCGTTCGCTGTCGACCAACGCCTTGGGGCAGCCAAGGCTGACCATGCCAATGGTCGGCTGGCCGCTGCGGGCGGTGTCAGTGACTTGCGCACGCGCAAGATCGGGGCGGAGGTTTGGCGGATTCGTTGTCATAGCCCCCTATAGACCGACAAAGGGGCGCTGGTAAGGTGGGTCTTGACCCACCTTACGTGGATTTCAGCGACGACGGTCGCGGCGGGCGGACATTGGCTGGAACGCCACGCCGACATGCGCCTCGCAATAGGGTTTGCCTTGCTGGACAGGCAAACCGCAGAACCAGAAATCATCCGTTGCAGGATCACCGACAGGCCATTTGCAGGTCTTTTCGGTCAATTCCATCAATGTCAGGCGCTTTGCGGTCTTTTCGACCTCGCTGACTTTGGCCAAAGCTTCCGGGCTGATCTCGTTGGCGGAAGGCTGCGGGGGCAAGGGCTGGCCTGCAGGAATGATCGCGCGGCGGGCTGCGGAAATCGGGATACCGTTTTCGTCCAGCTCCAGCTCTTCCTTGATGGCGGGCACGGATGCTGTGATCTTCGGCTTTGGCGCAGGCTTGGCTGCGGGCTTTGCGCTGGGCGCCTCGACCGGCTCGGCCACTTTTTCCTTGGCCACGGGCTTGGCTGCGGGCGCCGCTGCAGTGCCGGCACGATTGGAAAGGCCCAGCCTGTGGACCTTGCCAATCACGGCATTGCGGGTGACGCCGCCAAGTTCCTTGGCGATCTGGCTGGCGGACTGGCCGTCGCCCCACATCTTTTTGAGCGTCTCGACGCGCTCGTCTGTCCAGGACATATGACTTCCTTCGGTTTCGCTGGCCGGATCCCCCGAAAGGATCGCGCCAAGCAATGTCTAGCCACTCATACTAGTCACTGCGGCGGGTGATGTGAAGGCGGTCCGATGCCTTTTGCACAAGAACACTTGTGTATGTGGTCAATAAAGACTGCAACAGCCCCGATGACCCAGCGCATTATCAATATAATGTAGGCCAAAGGTCCGGTCGCTCATCCCGTCGTGGCAAATGCCGGGCAGGATATGTGACCGCACGGGCACACCATCCACCGACCAGTCGAAAAACGCGGTGTTTGAACCTGGCAAAAGGTGTTCAGAATTTCGGTAGATCGCCGTGACAGGGTGGACACCTTCTGCCTCGGGGGTGGAGAGCGTGATTTGCGTATCGGTGATTTGTACCGACCAAAAAGGTTCGGTGCCGTAACAGGTCAGGTTGCGCGCGGCGAAACCCATCGGGCCATCAACGGGCGCAGAGCGTTGCAGAAACCGTGCAGCGACCCAGCCAGAGCGTTCTTCATGATTGACCAGCGCCCATCGGCCTGTCGTGCTGAACAGGATGACCTCGACCGCGGTGCGGTCAAAGGCCAGCGCCCCGATAATATCCGACCCTGCATCAGGACTGGTGCGGATGTTCAGTTGATCGTCAGAGCCAACGCCAATGACCTCGAAAAGCGCAGGCAGGGCGGGTGGCACAGTGTCGGCAGACGCAAACGCGGGCCAGATCGCCAGCGCGAGGATCAACAGCGTTCGCATCGGTGCATCCTTCTTGTGTTTCAGATCGGGACTGGTCACGCGGGCAAGATAGGATATGTCTGCCCCCGAGACAAAGGACTGATTGAATGGCAAGCAAGATCGAAATGGGTGTGCGCCGCTTTGGGCATGTGAACTGGCTGGGCGCTTGGACCCTGACCATCCGCGAAATCCGGCGGTTTCTGAATGTCTGGCTACAGACGGTGATGGCGCCACTGATTAACGCCGGCCTGTTCCTGATGATCTTTACCATCGCCATCGGATCACAGCGCGGCGATGTCATGGGCGTGGATTTCATGACCTTTCTAGTGCCCGGCATCCTGACGATGACGGTGATCCAGAACGCTTTTGCCAATACATCTTCCAGCATTGCGTCGGCCAAGGTGCAGGGCAATATCGTCGATACGCTGATGCCGCCGCTTTCCGCGTCCGAGCTTGTCGCAGGCTACATCGGCGGGGCTGTTGCGCGTGGTTTGCTGGTGGGCGTAGTCATCGCTATCGGCGCTTTCGTGTTTCTGGACGTGGGTCTGGTCCATGCGGGCTGGGCGATGACCTTTGTTCTGCTCGGCTCTGTGCTGATGGGCGGACTGGGGATGATCGCAGGTATCTTTGCCAATAAATTCGACCAGCTTTCTGCGATCACCAATTTCCTTGTGACCCCGCTCGCGTTTCTGTCCGGCACGTTTTATTCCATAGACGCACTGCCGCCGTTTTTGCAGACGCTCAGCCATGCGAACCCGTTTTTCTATATCATCGACGGTGTGCGTTTCGGGATGATCGGGGTCAGCGACAGCAGCCCTTGGCTGGGGCTGATGGTCGTCGGTGGCAGCTGTGTCGTCATATTGGCGGTCTGCCATCGCTGGATGAAATCCGGCTACCGGCTGAAAGCCTAAGACGACACGCGGTCCAGAACTTCGACCGCCAGAACAGTGGGCAGGTGGCGCGCGATTTCCTGCCACTTGTCGCCTTCATCGCAGCTGGCGAAAACCGATCCGCTGTTGGTACCGAAATAAACCCCCGCCGGATCGCGCATATCGCCCCCCATCGCCTGACGCAGCACGGTGAAATAGCAACTTTCCTGCGGAAGACCTGCGCGCAAGGCTTGCCAGCTTTGCCCGCCGTCACGGGTGCGCCAGACGGCGGCGGCGGCATCCGGTGGATAGCGCCCCGCACTGTCACCGTTCAAAGGCAGCGTCCACACTGTATCCGGATCGCGCGGATGCACACGGATCGGAAAGCCGAAGGTCGAGGGCAAACCGTCGTTGATATCGTCCCAACTGCGCCCGCCATCGGCAGACCGCCATACACCGTGGTGGTTCTGCTGATAAAGCACATCACCCGCCCCCGGCGCGCGCATCATGTTATGCACGCAATGCCCCGTCTCGCCCCCGCGCGGTGCTGCGGGGTGATCGTGATGCGCGCAGGCCGTGGTATTGGACAGCCGGTTCCGCCTGTCCCATGTGGCGCCACCATCCTCGGTCGCGAAAACACCGGCGGCAGAAATACCCACCCAGATATTGCGCGGATTGGCCGGATCGGTGACGATCGAATGCAGCACCAGCCCCGCCGCCCCGCCATGCCAGTCCCCGGCAGAGGGATGATCCGTCAGCCCATCCACCTTTTCCCAGCTTTGCCCGTGGTCGTTGCTTTTGATCAGCGTTGCAGGCTTGGTGCCCGCGTAAAGCGTGCCATCCACATACCCAAGTGACCAGATCTGGCTAAAGCTGTCGCCAAACGGCAAAGGCACATCGTCCCAGCCGATCATGGCGGCAAAGTCGGGGTCATTGGCGGCCCAGTCGTCCATCTGGCCCTTGGTCAGCCTGACCAGTTCCCATGTCGCGCCCTGATCCGCCGACCGCCAGACGCCCGCGCCGTGCCAGTCGCTACCACCGGCGGCCCAGATCATGCCGCTGTCAGGATCACCGATGATGTGGTTGATCGGCCAGCCGTCGCACATCGGCGCACTGCATCGCCAAGCCTGACGCGCGGGATCGCTGGTCAGAAGAAAAGCACCTTTGGTCGTGCCGACCAGAACAGTCAGGGTGTTTTGCGACATCAGCGCCTCCTGCTTGGTGCTGCGATGATATCACGGTTTTCCAGCCCGTAAGACAATTTTCTGCGGACCGGATTTTCTAGCTTTTCTCTTTCAGTGCGGCGCGCTAGCCTTGCGACATGACATACAGCTTCGATCAGAACCTCCGACGCCGACGCGATTTCGCGCGCGCCTAAGCTACGTCTGTCTGCCTTTCCCCAAATAAATTGACTCTGCCGCATTGGTCCTGCACCAATCTGGCCAATCAAAAGGATGATCCCATGATCGCATCTGTGCTGCCTACCTATTCGCGTGCCCCGCTGACATTCACATCCGGGTCCGGTTCCTGGCTGACCGAGGCGGACGGTCGCCGCTTTCTGGACCTTGGCGCAGGGATCGCCGTGAATGCGCTGGGCCATGCGCATCCCGCGCTGGTCGAGGCGTTGACGACGCAGGCGCAGGCGCTTTGGCATGTCTCGAACCTGTACAATATCCCTGCGCAGCAAAAGCTGGCGGATATGCTGGTGGATAAAACCTTCGCCGATACGGTGTTTTTCACCAATTCCGGCACCGAAGCCTGTGAACTTGCGGTCAAGATGGCGCGCAAATACTGGTACGATAAAGGCCAGCCGGACCGGACCGAGATTATCACCTTCAGCGGGTCTTTCCATGGCCGGTCAAGCGCAGGCATTGCCGCCGCCGGGTCCGAGAAGATGACCAAAGGCTTCGGCCCCTTGCTGCCCGGCTTTACCCATCTGGATTTTGGCGACCACGACGCGCTGCAAGCCGCCGTCAGCGACAAGATCGCTGCAATCCTTGTCGAACCTGTGCAGGGCGAAGGTGGCATTCGCCCGCTGCCCGACGCTTGCCTGAAAGGTCTGCGCGATCTGTGCGACCAGCATGGAATCTTGCTGATTTTGGACGAGGTGCAATGCGGCATGGGTCGGACAGGCAAGCTTTTTGCGCATGAATGGTCCGGCATCACCCCTGACATCATGATGGTCGCCAAAGGCATCGGCGGCGGCTTTCCCTTGGGCGCGGTGCTGGCTACCGAAAACGCTGCAAGCGGCATGACTGCCGGCACGCATGGATCGACCTATGGCGGCAACCCTCTGGCTTGTGCTGTCGGTGCGCGCGTGATGGAAATTGTGGCGACCGACGATTTTCTGGCCGAAGTGAACCGCAAGGCCGGTCTGTTCCGCCAAAAACTGGAAGGTCTGGTCGCGTCACATCCCGACATTTTCGAGGATGTGCGCGGGTCCGGCCTGATGCTGGGGCTGAAATGCAAGGTCACAAACAGCGATCTGGTCAAGGCAGGCTATGCCAATGGCGTGTTGACGGTGCCAGCGGCGGACAATGTTGTGCGTTTGCTGCCGCCCCTGAACATCTCGGATGATGATATCGCTCAGGCGGTGACAATGCTGGATGCTGCGGCCTCAGACCTGCGTTCCGATCTGACCGCAGCGTAAGTAAAGAGTGATACAATGACCCATTTTCTTGATATTCATACGACCCCCGCCGAAGATCTGACCGCCATCATCCGTGATGCCCGCGCCATGAAAGACGCCCGCGCCGGTCTGCCCAAAGGCACACCTGACGCCGAACAGCCACTTGCAGGGCATATGGTGGCGCTGATCTTTGAAAAGCCGTCCACGCGGACCCGTGTGTCCTTTGACGTGGGCGTGCGCCAGATGGGCGGACAGACCATGGTGCTGTCGGGTGCCGATATGCAGCTTGGCCATGGCGAAACCATCGCCGATACCGCGCGCGTTCTGTCGCGCTATGTCGATCTGATCATGATCCGCACATTCGAGGAACAGACCCTTCTCGATATGGCCGAACACGCGACCGTGCCGGTGATTAACGGGTTGACCAACCGCACCCACCCTTGCCAGATCATGGCCGATATCATGACATTCGAAGAACATAACGGCCCGATCAAAGGCAAGAAAGTGGTCTGGTCCGGTGACGGCAACAACGTCTTTGCCAGCTTCGCCCATGCTGCCAAGCAATTCGATTTCGATCTGGTGTTCACCGGCCCGCCGCCGTTGGACCCCGAACCGGCGCTTGACGGCCTTTATTCC
Organism: Loktanella sp.; assembly: GCA_003551805.1. Taxonomy (GTDB): domain Bacteria; phylum Pseudomonadota; class Alphaproteobacteria; order Rhodobacterales; family Rhodobacteraceae; genus Yoonia. Next base: position 2,046 of record PUNR01000279.1, on the reverse strand, counting down.
GTGGTCCGCGACCCGAATGAAGCGGTGCGCGGGGCCGATCTTGTGGTGACCGATACCTGGGTCAGCATGCATGACCCGCAATCCGCCCGTGAACGCCGGCATAACCAACTGCGCGGATATCAGGTCAATGACGCGCTGATGGCCAAGGCAAAGCCCGACGCGCTGTTCATGCATTGCCTGCCCGCCCACCGCGACGACGAGGCGACAAGCAGCGTCATGGACGGCCCGCATTCGGTGATCTTTGACGAGGCTGAAAACCGTCTGCATGCGCAAAAAGCGATCATGCGTTACTGCCTTGGGCGCTGAGCCAAAAAGATTCGGGCCTCCGGCGGGGATATTTAAGCTCTGACGATGATGTCAGGTGCCGCGCGGTTTCGCGCGCAGCGTGGGGTCGGCCTGTGTCGGGTCTTCGGGCCAGGGATGGCGCGGATAGCGGCCGCGCATGTCACGCCGCACATCGGCGTAGGATGTGGCCCAGAAACCGACGATATCCTGTGTCACCTGCACCGGCTTTTGCCCCGGCGACAGCAATGTGATCCTCAGCGGCACGCGCCCCACCATCGGGTGCCGCGTCACGCCAAACATTTCTTGCAGCCGCAGGGTGATACCGGGGACCGCATCATCGTAATCAATCGGAATCTTGCGTCCCAGCGGGGTTTCAAAACCTGCCGGTGCAGCAGCATCAAGCCGCTGCATCTGGTCCCAGTCCAGCATCGCCCGCAATGCAGGCAGCGCGTCAAAGCGTTTCCAATCCTCTGCACTGCGCACACCCGACAGATGCGAGAGCAACCAATCGTCCAATGTCGCGATCAGGGCTGCATCATCCATGGCAGGCAAGTCGTCCACCAGCGCCACCCGCGCCTGAAAGCGCCGTGCTGCGGGTGAAAGCTTCAGCCCCAACTGCCGCACGCCGTCCAGCATTGCACTTGCCACCGCGTCATCGGGGGCATCCGACCAGACCCGATCATCCAGCACCAGCGCGCCAAAGCGTTCCTGTTTGCGCGCCAGTACCTTGTTGTCGCGCCGCGACCACAGGCACAGGTCATGCCACGCGATCTGTTCACCAAACAGCCCGCGCAACTGCGCATCGCTGATCGCCACCGCCTGCCTGACGCGCGCCTCCAGCTTGTCGCCATCCAGATCGGTCGCGACGATCAGCCGTTGCCCTGCCAACGGATCCGCCGCATCCAGCACCGCGCCTTTGCCGCCCGAAAGCAGATAGCGCGGCGCATCGCCCTTGCGCCGCAGCCCGACCCGGTCAGGGTAAGCCAGCGCCGCTTGTTCTGCCAAAGACATCGGCGCGGTTTTCGGCAGGCCTTTGGACAGGCGCGGAATATCGGCCTTGATCTGCGCCAGTGCCGCATGGTTGACCTGCCCGGGTCCGTCGTATCGCCCGGCCAGCGCCGTGATCCGCAAGGCCAGATCGACCGGCGCGCCGCGCAACGGGTCGCGCGCTGCCAGCAATGCCGCCAAAGGCGCCGCCTGAGCACCTGCCGTCTGCACCATATGCCCCAGGCGCGGATGCAGCGGTAGTGCCGCCAGCGCGCGGCCATGCGCCGTGATCCGCAAGTTGGTATCCAGCGCCCCAAGGTTTTTTAGCAGCGCGCGCGCCTCGGCCAGGGCGCCGGGGGGCGGCGGGGTCAGAAACGCCAGATCATCGCTGCCCCAGACCGCCAGTTCCAGTGCCAGATTTGCAAGGTCCGCTGCCTCGATTTCCGCAGGGGCAAAGGCGGGCAGGGCGCCATCCTCGCCTTTGGTCCAAAGCTTGTAGGCATCACCAGGGGCCACGCGCCCTGCGCGCCCTGCACGTTGCGTGGCCTCGGCCCGGCTGACGCGTTCAGTGACCAGCCGTGACATGCCGGAACCGGGATCAAACCGCGACCGCCGCGCGCTGCCTGCATCCACCACAACGCGTATATCTGGGATCGTCAGCGAGGTTTCGGCGATAGATGTCGACAGCACGATCTTGCGGCCAGCTGTCGCCGGCGCAATCGCCGCGCGTTGATCCTTGAACGGCAAGGCGCCGTAAAGCGGGCGGATCACGCA
>PUNR01000370.1 GCA_003551805.1 Loktanella sp. | reverse complement strand
CGCAAGGCAGAATTGGGGTATGACAATGACGAACCCACCTGATGATATGCTGGACGACCTGTTTGCGCAGGCACGCAAGGTTGCGCCTGATCCGGATGATGCGCTGGTCGCACGGGTGCTGGCGGATGCTGCGCGCCCGCAGCGCAAAGCAACGCCAGCCCTGCCTTGGCTGGCGCAATTGCGCGGCATGATCGGCGGTTGGCCTGCCTTTGGCAGTCTGGCTGCGGCGACAGTCGCAGGGGTCTGGATTGGCATCGCACCGCCCCCCGCGGTCGAGGATTATGCCCTGTCGCTGCTTGGTGACACCGTCAGCATTGACCTTTTCGCAGATGATTTCCTTACCGAGGCAGGAGAACCGGCAGATGGCTGATCCGATAGAAACCACCGCGCGTCCGTCGCGGCTGTGGCGCATTGTGCTGGTGGTGTCGCTGGCGTTGAACCTTGCTGTTGTGGGCGTGGTCGGCGGGGCGCTGGTGTCTGGCCGGTTCAAAGACGGGCCGCCTAGCCGGATTGATTTCGGTCTTGGCCCAGTCGCGCGCGCGATGTCGCCCGATGACCGCCGCGAGATCGGGCGCGCCTTGCGGCAGGACCGCAGCCTGCGCAGCCATGATTTCAGTGGCCAGATGGCCGCGATGACAGCCGCCTTGCGTGCAGACCCTTACCAGCCTGCCGCGCTTGAGGCATTGTTGGAAGATCACGCCACGCGCCTGTCGCAGGTGCAGTCCCGCGCCAGACTGGCTGTGCTGGACCGGATCGCCGCGATGTCGCCTGATGACCGCAGCAGCTTTGCCGACCGGTTGGACGCAGAATTGCAACGCGAAAGGCCTGCACGCGAACGCCGGTCAGGCGACTGACAGGTCCATCGCAACACGGTCACGTCCTGCGGTTTTGGCGCGGTAAAGGGCGGCATCTGCCAGATCGCACATCTGATGCGTATCGGGTCGGTCTGGGCCTGCTTCACCGCTTAGCGCGACACCGACGGAAATCGTTACATTGATCGGTGGGTGCGCCTCGCCCAGATCGAACGGGGTCTGGCTGATCAGGCGGCGCAAACGGTTGGCGGCGCCTTGGGCCTGTCTGGCGGTTGCACGCGGCATGGCGATCAAAAACTCCTCGCCCCCGATACGGGCGACAAGGTCGACCGCGCGCAGGTTTTCGCGCAGGCGTGCCGCGATGGCGACCAGCACACGGTCGCCGGCCGCATGGCCAAAGCGGTCATTGATCGCCTTGAAATGGTCGATATCAATCATCATGATCGCCAGTTCGCGACCCGCTGTCACAGATTGTTCGGACATGCGGGCAAGGTGGTGATCGACATAGCGGCGGTTGAACAATCCGGTCAGTGGGTCCGTCACTGCTGCCTGCAATCCGTCGCGCAGGTTGCGGCGCAGCGTGTCTTGTAATTGTTTGCGCTGGACCAATGTGTTGACGCGCAAGATCACCTCTTGCGGTAGTGCATTCTGCATGACGACATCATCGGCCCCAAGATCAAGAAACAGCGCTGCCATATCAGGGGCATCGTCCGGAACAACGACCAGCAGCGACGACAGGCGGGTATCGACACGCGACCGCAGGTCCGACACCAGCCCGAACAGCGGGCCGGCATCGGCCATCGACATGATGGCAGGGATGATAAAAAGATCAGGGCCTGACACCGGATCATTGCCGCAGAGGACTGCGGCGATGTCGCTGATCTGCACTGGCTGGTCCAGACCCGTGTTCAGATGGACGATCAGGTCGTGCAATGATCCGGCATGTTGTGCAATCAGCGTCACCTGACCCGGAACGCCAAAGGGTGTCTGACCATCGGCAAACCCCAAGGCGCGGCTGGTGCCATCGCGCAGAAACAATTCATCTGTCGCAGACCGCGCGCGCAACAGGCTGCGAATCCGCGCTAAAAGCAGCGCATCATGGATCGGATGGGCCAGCACATCGTCGGCCCCCGCGTCCAGTGCCGCAAAACGCGCACGCGCTGTATCGGCCAGCCCCACCGCAATAATCGCAATGCCCTGCGTGTCAGGATCAGCCTTCAGCGCGGCGCAAAAGCTGTGCCGGTCTTCGGACAGATCCGACAGGTTCAAAAGGATCAGGTCAGGGCGGTTTCGGGCGATCAGCGCCTGCGCTTCTGCCTGGGTTGCGCAAACCTCGACCATGAACTGTGCCGCGAGCATTTTGACCCGCAGCACGATCCTGTTGGTCGCTACACCGTCTACGATCAAAATCCTGCCTGACATTTCCGCACCCTTGATACTTTTCGCAAAATAGGCCGTTCCATGATGCGAGTTTCGGACATATTGGTTAAGAAATGCTTTCCAGCCAAAAAGGGTGACAAATGGGACCGGATCAGGCGCAGGTGATCGCGTTGCAGGCTTTGGGCTGGATGGCCACGCAGGACGAAATTTGCGGCACCTTTCTGGGCGCCAGCGGTGCATCGGTCGATGATCTGCGCGACCGCGCGGCTGAACCTGCGTTTCAGGCTGCGGTGCTGGATTTCATCACCATGGATGACAGTTGGGTGATGGCGTTCTGCGATGCGCAGGGGTTGGCCTATGATCTGCCTTTGCGTGCGCGCTATGCCTTGCCGGGGGCAGAACAGGTGCATTGGACCTGACACTTGACAGTGCCGCGCTGCTCGGGTCCGGTGCGGTCAGGTTTGAAAAGGACGGCACATGATCGCGGGCATTATCTTTGACAAGGACGGCACCTTGTTCGACTTCAACGCGACCTGGGGTGCCTGGACCCGCGCCATGCTGATCGCCGAGGCGGGCGATGACCCGATCCTGTGCGAAAGGCTGGCAGCCGTGCTGGGATATGACATGGTCAACGCGCGGTTTTTTCCGGGCAGTATCGTCATCGCCTCGACCGTCGACGATGTGGCCGATGCGATACTGGATGTCGTGCCTGCAAGGGATAAATCCGCCCTTCTGGCACGGATGAACGCCGGATCCGCCAAGGTCGATCAGGTCGAGGCCGTGCCTTTGCGCCCCTACACAGCACAGTTGCGTCAGATCGGGTTGACCTTGGGCGTTGCGACCAACGATGCCGAAGCACCTGCGGTGCGGCATCTGGAACGGGCCGGTATTCGTGCGGATTTCGATTTTGTTGCAGGCTATGACAGTGGCTTTGGTGCCAAGCCGGGGCCGGGGCAATTGCTGGGCTTTTGCCGCACAACAGGTCTAGCGCCACAGGCCTGCGTTATGGTCGGCGACAGCACCCATGATCTGCACGCAGGGCGCGCGGCGGGGATGATGACGATCGCCGTTCTGACTGGTCCGGCCCCGCGCGAGGAACTTGCCGCGCTGGCTGATGTGGTGCTGGCTGATATCGGGGATATTCCCGCTTGGTTGCAGCGCGAGAAACTGATTGCCAGCTAACGCTGGCGATGGGGGGCAAAATGGCCTTTGCCCCCCAAATGCGTCGATGTGATCAGGCGTCGCCCAGACAATCGACAAAGTCATCCGCCAGACGGCGCAGCAAGGCGTCGTAAAGGTCAACGCCGCTTTCCAGATCAAGACCGACACCGTCGATCCGCGCGGTGCGTGCATCAGTGCCTTCGGTGACAACTGTCGCCCAGCGTTCGCCGATCTCGGCATCGCTGAACACACAGGAAATGTCACTTTCCGCCATCTGCGCACGCAGGCTGGCGACCTGTGCTGGCCCGGGTGTGCGTGCATCAATGCCCGAAATCGCACCCGCTGCGGTCAGCCCGTACCGCTGTTCGAAATACTGATACCCGTCATGCGGCAGGATGTAGGCCTGTCCGGCAACGGGTGCCAGCATTTCGGCCAGTTCTGCATCAAGGGCTTCGAGACGCGCGATTGCAGCCTGAGCATTGGCGGCATAGGTCGCTGCATTGTCAGGATCGGCAGCGCCAAGCTGGTCTGCAATCGCAGCAACCCAAACCTGTGCGATTGTCGGGTCAAGCCATGCGTGCGGATCAAAGTCACCGTGGTCATGGTCGTGTCCGTGATCATGGCTGTGGCCGTGATCGTGCCCATGGTCGTCATGTGCATGATCGTCGTGTGAATGTCCGTGGTCGTCATGACCATGATCGTCGTGCCCGTGATCATCGTGCCCGTGGTCATGGCTATCGTGATCGTCATGTGCATGGTCGTCATGTGAATGCCCATGATCGTCACCGTGATCATCATGTCCGTGATCGTCATCATGGCCGTGGTCGTCTTCCGCAGCAGCGGGCACAACGAACTGGCGGATATCGCGGATTGGCAATGTGTCCCAGCCGGGCAGGTCAAGCAAGGTCACTTGCGTTGCCGACGGTGCCAGCGTGTCGATCATATCGCTCAGCCACGGGGTCAGGCCGGGGCCGGTCCAGAACAGAAGGTCAGCCTCGCCCAGTTTGCCCGCATCGCTGGGGCGCAGCGCAAAGTCATGCGGGTCGGCACCGGGGGGCAAAAGCAGGTCTGGGCTGCCCAGATCACCCATCACTTGGGCGGTCAGGCTGTGGATGGGCGCGAAATCGGTCATGACTTTCGGCACCTCGGCCCAGGCAGCGGCAGGTGCAAGGCAGCATGCTGTCAGCAGTCGAATCATGGTGAGGGTCCTTGTTATGAAATTGAACCAATGGTATAGTTGAGATGTTATATCATAACAAGGTGCGCCATGTCCAAAGACCCGATGGCCTTTGCCCGTCACGATCATGCAAACTGCATCAGCACTGCGCTGGCTGCGGCTGATGCGGCCTGCGTGACCCGCAAGGTCAAGCTGACCCCGATCCGGCGGCGGGTTCTCGAAATCCTGCTGGAAAGCCATGCCGCACTTGGGGCCTATGACGTACTGGCTCGCCTTGACGCCGAAGGGCTGGGGTCCAAGCCGCCTGTCGCCTACCGCGCGCTGACCTTTCTGGTCGAACAGGGTTTTGTGCACCGGATCGAACGGTTGAACGCCTTTGTCGCCTGCGCCCATCCCGGTGCCGCGCATGATCCGGCCTTCATGATTTGCCGTAAATGCGGCACCATCGCCGAGGCGCAGGCCAGTTCACGGTCCCTGACACAAGCCGCCGCCGCCAACGGTTTCCAGCTTGAACAGACCGTGATCGAAGCAGAGGGCCTGTGCCCCGCCTGCCAGACCAGCGCCGCCGCATGAGCCTGATCGACGCGCGTCAGCTTGATTTTGGCCATGGTGGCCAGAGGGTTTTGCACAACGTCAGCATGACGCTGGACAAAGGCGAGATCGTCACGATTGTCGGGCCCAACGGGTCTGGCAAATCGACGCTGCTGCGCCTGCTGATCGGCGCATTGACCCCGCAAAAAGGCAAGGTCACCCGCAAACCCGGCCTGCGCATCGGCTATGTGCCGCAAAAGCTGCATATCGACCCGACCCTGCCAATTACCGTGGCGCGGTTTCTGAACCTGCCCAAACCCGTGCCCGCCGCCGCTGCCGCTGATGCACTGCGCGCCGCTGGCGTAGTGGGGCTGGACCACCAGCAAATGTCGCAACTGTCTGGCGGGCAGTTCCAGCGCGTGCTGCTGGCCCGTGCAATCCTGGCCAAGCCGGATGTGCTGATGCTGGACGAAGCGACGCAAGGTCTTGACCAGCCCGGTTCGGCTGCGTTCTACCGCCAGATCGCTGCCGTGCGGCAGGATCTGGGGTGCGCTGTTCTGATGGTCAGCCACGAATTGCACGTTGTCATGAGCGCGTCTGACAGGGTCATCTGCCTGAACGGTCACATCTGCTGCGAAGGCACGCCAGAGGTGGTGTCTGCCGCACCCGCCTATCGCGAATTGTTCGGCACCGGAACCGGCGGCGCATTGGCATTGTACCGGCATGAACATGATCACGGCCACGATCACCATCACGAGGCGGCGGAATAATGCTGGATGATTTTCTGGTGCGTGCGGCATTGGCCGCTGTTGGCACCGCTGTCGCAACAGGGCTGTTGGGGTGTTTTGTCGTCTGGCGGCGCATGGCCTATTTCGGCGATGCCACCGCCCATGCCGCCATCCTTGGCGTGGCGCTGGCGCTGCTGTTCGGCACGTCCATCACGCTGGGCGTGGCGGTTGTCGCGCTGGGCATGGCGGTGCTGATCCACAGCCTGAGCGGGCAGGGCATTGCCGTCGACACGATCCTTGGCGTGCTGGCGCATGGCGCATTGGCGCTGGGTCTGGTCGCGGTGACGCTTGTACCGGGACAGAGGATTGATCTGGACGCCTATCTTTTCGGCGATGTTCTCAGCGTCACGCGGAGTGATCTGGCCGTTATCTGGGGCGGCGGGGCGTTGCTGGTCGGCGTGCTTTGGTGGCATTGGTCCGCGATGCTGACCGCGACGCTGAACCCCGATCTGGCCTTTGCAGCCGGCATCAATCCGCGCCGTCAGCAATTGATCCTGACGGTGCTGGTCGCGGCTGTCGTCGCCGTGGCGATCAAGGTCGTGGGCGCCTTGTTGATCACGGCCCTGCTGATTATCCCCGCCGCCAGTGCGCGCAGTTTCGCTAGTACACCCGAACGGATGGCATTTTTTGCGATGGCATTTGGCGCTTTGTCCGCTTTGGGCGGGCTGCGGCTGGCGGTGATCTTTGACACGCAAGTCGGACCGTCAATCATCTGCGTCGCCGTGGGGATTTTTGCGATCAGCATGATCAGCCGGCAGCTGCCGCAATTGCGGGTCTAGAAGCGCTCCGCGCGGGGATATTTAAGCTCGGACGATGACAAAGCGTGGCGCTAGATATCCAGCATCAGCGTGACCGGACCGTCGTTCAAAAGCGTGACCTGCATGTCTGCGCCAAATGACCCCGTTGCGGTTTGGATGCCCAAAGCGCTGATATCGCTGATGAATTGTTCGTATAATGCACGCCCCTCTGCGGGGCTTGCCGCTGCGGAAAACCCCGGGCGGTTGCCGCGCGATGTATCGGCGGCCAGCGTGAACTGGCTGATGATCAATGCGGACCCGCCGGTATCAAGCAAGGACCGGTTCATCTTGCCCGCGTCATCCTTGAAAATCCGCAGCTTGGCGATCTTGGCCGCCAATGCCGCGGATTTGGCGGCGTCATCGCCTGCCATCGCACAGACAAAGATCAACAGGCCCGCCCCGATGTCGCCGATCACCTTGCCATCGACGCTGACACTGGCGTGGCTGACGCGCTGGATCAGCGCTTTCACAGCTCTGACGCCCAAGGCGGGTTGGCCCCCGCACGGCTGACAGTGATCGCAGCCACCCGTGCGCCAAAGGCGGTGGCGCGGGTCAGCGCGTCTTGGCCGGCACCTGTGATGGCGGATTTTGTCAGCAGGCCCTGCGCCTCTAGGTTGGCCAGAAAACCGGCGCTGAAGGTGTCACCAGCGCCAACGGTATCCACAACATCGGCCTTGAGCGCGGGCACATCGAAACTGGCGTCTTTGGTGACGACCGTCACGCCATCTGCGCCCCGCGTCAGCAGGACGACGGCGGCACCGGTTTTGGCGCGCAGTGCGGCTGCATCATCACTGCCAGTCAGCCATGCGAGATCTTCGTCCGAGGTTTTGATGATATCTGCCACCGCCAGCATCCGGTCAAGCCGCGCGCGATAGGCGGCTTCGTCCTTGATGAAACCGGGGCGGATATTGGGGTCGATCATCGTCACCGCGCGGGATGCTTCGCGCAGCATCAGCGCCTCGTAGGCGGCGGCACAGGGTTCGACGACCAGCGAAATACCGCCAAAAAACAGCGCATTGGCCTGTGTGTCAGGCAGGTCGTCGGGTGTCAGCATCCGGCCAGCGGTGTTTTCGTCATAAAACGCATAGGACGCATGGCCGTTCGTCAAGGTGACAAAGGCCAAGGTCGTCGGCCTGTCGCTGAGTGCCGCGACGCTGGCATCAACGCCAGAGGCGCGCAGCTGGTCCTGCAGGATCGTGCCAAAAAGATCGGACGACAGGCCGGAAAAGAACTGCACCGGCGCGCCCAGCCGCCCCAGCGCGATGGCGGTGTTGAACACCGCACCACCGGCATGCGGGGCAAAGGCGTTTTCACCGCCTGCGGTTTCGCGCGGCAGCATGTCAATCAGGGCTTCACCACAACACAGGATCATCGGTCGTCTCCAGTTTCTATTGGGTGTTAGCGATAACGAAACTTACCCCGACTGCCAAGATCAGACCGACAATCACCGCGCCTGCGATTTTCCATGCCGAATAAGGCCGTTCGCCCTGCACGCGGCCAGTGCGCCCGTTGACCACAAACTGATAGCTTTGCCCGCGGTATTTATAGGCCGCAAGCCAGACCGGCAGCAGGATATGTTTAAAGGTCACATCGCTGATCTGCGTGTTGATCTGCCCGATTCTTTGGTCATCGCCGCCGATGTCGTATTTCACATCGCGCGCGATCATCCGGTCCATATAGGCGCGTGCCTCGGTGAAGCCGTCCTCAAGCGCGATCTGATAGCCTTCGGCGCGGAAACCGGCAAGGTAGTCGGGCTTGTAAGGTTCCAGCGCGCTAAGGTCCCAAGGTTCCAGCCCGTCGGTGTGTTTCTTGGGCAATGATCTTGATGCCAGCACCAGCACATCGTCAAAGAACCGCGCGACCTGACCCGACACCGACCGCCAGCGGGTGCGCCGTGTACGGACCTGTGTCGCCTTGCCGTTGCGCATGACTGTTTGTGTCACATAGTAATGCGTGCCGCGCTGGCCGGTATAGCGGCTGGCGGTATCGGCGTCGAAGGTCCAGTAAGGCACATAAATGCCGTTCATCTTGCGCCCCTTGCGGGCGTAATCCTGCAAACCGTTTGGCGCGAACCACAGACTGCCCAGCCAGTCGTTCATCGCCTTATGCGCGGTGGGTTCGTCCAGCGCAAAAGGCAACAGGCCACCCGGTTTGATATGCCGGTGCGTGCCGGTGTCGCTGACCACGGGGCTGGCGCAGAACGGGCATTGCGTAGCGTGATGGTCGGGGTCGAATTCAAACTGTGCGCCGCAACTGTCGCAGGCAACAGTGCGGGTGATTTCGATATCTGCTTCAGGCAGGCGCTGTTCGATCGCGCGGCGAAAGTCGAGTTCCTTGATACTGCCACCGCCGCCACCGGTTTGCGGCATCGCCTGCTGGTTGCCGCAATGCCGGCAGATCAGCTGGTTGCTTTGCGGATCAAACCGCATATTCGCCCCGCAGGCATCGCAGGGGAAACGGTGGTCAACGGGTTCTATCGTGTTTGTACTGGTCATAATATCTTGTGCATGAAACGCGGCAGCATCATCCGCAGGGCGTTGTCGTACAGCACATTGTGCCGCCAGAAATGGAACAGCCCGTGAAATGCCCCCGCGATCAGCAGGACAAGCAGGCTGTTCCACGCCAGATCAAGGCTGGCCCAACCCGGCAAGGCTGCTGCATTTGCCGCAACCGACACTGCCAGCGCAGCATACATGCCGCGATGCATCCACGGATAGGCCGTGCGCAGGCTGCCTTGCAGTTTCGGCCCCGGTTTGCCCAGCATCCCGCGCGTGGCGGTCATGGCCAGCCACAGCGCACCTGCGCCGACAAAAGTCAGCCGCAGGACTTCATTGGCAGAACCGCCTTTGATCATCGCCAGAAGCAGCATGAACAAGGACCAGTGCAGAAATATCGTCAGGCGGCGCTGGGTCATGTGCCGGGGGGTGGTGGGGGCATGACGGTGAACAGATGCGCCAGTTCCGTCACGTCTTCGGCCGCCATCCAGCCGTCTTGGCCTTGGGTCCAGACCATGCTGGCGCGGGTCAATGTGCCGTCCGTCACCTTTCGGCCCATTGCAGCCTTGGAATAGGGGCCGGACACTTGCCCGTTTTCCGCAATATGCCAGACATGTTCGACCGGTGGCGGGGGCGGCGGCGGCGGTGCAGCGGCGGCTTGCGGCTGCGCGACAGGCCCCCATGGGCCCATCGTGTGGCCCATCTGCATGCCCAGACCGGCCCCCATACCCATGCCCATCGCCTGACCCGCGGCAGAGCCTTCGGCGGCCATCGCCTCGGCGGCTTTCCATTTCAGGTGTTCGTCCAGATTGCCCGCAATCCCGCGCGAGGTGCGCGCATCCAGCGCCTTTTCCACCGCAGGCGGCAGGCTGATGTTTTCGACGTAAAGTTCGGGCAGTGACAGGCCGTAGTTTTTCAGCGTCGGATCAATGGCTTCCGCCACGAGTTTACCCAGATCGCCGGTATTGGCCGCCATATCCAGCGCGGGAATACCTGATGCCGCAAGCGCACGGCTGAATTCCTGCACGATGATATTGCGGATCTGATAGCTGATCTCATCCATCGTAAATTCGCCGTCGGTGCCGACGATTTCGCGCAGGAATACCGCAGGATCGGTCACGCGCACCGTATAGGTGCCAAAGGCGCGCAGGCGGGTCGGCCCGAATTCCGGATCGCGCAGCATGATCGGGTTTTTCGTGCCCCATTTGAGGTTGGAAAACCGCGTCGTGTTGACGAAATAGATTTCCGATTTGAACGGGCTTTTGAACCCGTGATCCCAGTGCTGCAACGTCGTCATCACCGGCATGTTGTTGGTTTCCAGCATGTAAAGGCCGGGGGTGAACACATCGGCCAACTGCCCTTCATGCACGAAAACGGCGGCTTGGCCTTCGCGGACGGTTAGTTTGGCGCCATATTTAATCTCGTGGCCGTGCCGTTCAAAGCGCCAGACCATCGTGTCGCGGGTGTTGTCGGTCCAGTGGATGACGTCGATAAACTGGCCGGACAGAAAGTTGAAAACGGACATAGGCTTTCTCCCTGTTGCTTGGGTGGTGACTTAGCTGGACCCTGCCGCCAGCAAATCGCGCGCGATCTGGCGCGCGATCGGGGCGGCGGTGGCAGGGTCCATGCCGGTTTGCAGGCGCGGGTCATAAAGCATCCGCAAGAGTAATTCATCGTGCCGTGTCAGCAAGGCGAATTCCTCGCTGTCGTTAAAGATCGAAGGGCGGGCCGCATCGCTGTCATTGGGCAGACCCATTCCTTGGGCAAGCTCTTCGTGGATGCAGGCTGTACGGATCAGATTGGGGTGTTCGGCGCGGATGACAACGACAGCATGGGCATAGGCCGGTTTGCCCTGTTCAAAGACACTGGCCACAAGGCACAGCTGGTCGCGGGGCAGGGTGGTGATGCCGCGCACAGTTGCCTCTGATATATTGGGCACCATGGCGCGCAGGCGGGCGGCAGCACCGCGCCGGTCGTCTTCATCCAGAAACAGGACGTGAAAATTGGGGTTCTGGTCGGTCTGCCTGATCGTCACATTGGTCAGCCGCGACAGCCGCGCGGCAAAGGCGCTGACACTGGTGCGGTCCTGATCGCGCTGGGCCAGCGGCACAGTATCGCTGAAGCTGACCTGCATGCGGATCGGCTTTTCCCAGCGGCGCAGGGTTGACTGGCTGGATTGCTGCACCGTGAAATCGCTGTCGTCGCGATATTCGGTGGTCAGCGCAATCTGCATGAAATTGCGCGCCAGCATCGTGTCGGTAAAGGGCGTATCAGGCCCCCCGCCGTCGGATCGTAGCAGGTTCTGCGTCAGCATCTGGTTTTGCAACCGCGCATAAAACGCCGCCATGTCACGGCTGGCCGCGCTGGGCGTCGTGACACTCGGCAGATCAGCGGGCGCAGGCACAGCGCGCGCAGCAGGTTCGGCCGCAACAGTTTCCGGCGGCGGTGCCGGTTCGCACCCCGCCAGAAGACCTGCCATCACGGCAAGCGCCACGACATGCGGCGTTTGTCGTCGCATTTGCAACCTATTCGACGCCTGCGGCAGTGCCGATGGTGTCACCCGTGCCGGTCTTGCGCGACCGCGCGGCGGCCAGAGTCTGCTTCAGCTCTGATTCCATCTTCTGCATCTCGACTTCGGCTTCGGCGCGTTTGCGCTTGCCTTCATCCGCGATCTCGAGGCTTTCGTTGATCGTGGCGATCAGGTTTTCATTGGCCGCTTTCACCGCATTGATATCGAACACACCGCGTTCCATTTCAGTGCGGATCACCTTGTTCGCGTCCCGCAGGTTCTGCGCATTGGCGGTCAGCAATTCATTGGTCAGATCGGTGGCAGACCGCACCGCCTGTGCTGCCTCGGCAGAGCGTTGGATCGTCACCGCCTGCGCCAGTTGCGTTTCCCAAAGCGGCACAGTGTTCACCAAGGTCGAATTGATCTTGGTCACCAATGATTTGTCGTTTTCCTGCACCAGCCGGATCGACGGCAGGGATTGCATCGTCACCTGACGGGTCAGTTTAAGATCATGCACCCGGCGTTCCAGATCGTCGCGGGCTGATCGCAGATCGCGCAATTCCTGCGCTTTCATCATCGCCGCATCCTCGGGCGCTGCTTTGACCTCGGCCTCTTTGGCGGGGATGGTGTTTGCGTCCAGATCGGCGATCTTGGCTTCGCCTGCGGCGATATAAAGCCCCAGTTCATTATAGAATTGAAGCGTCTTTTCATACAGCATATCAAGGCTTTCGATGTCCTTGAGCAGCACATGTTCATGCTTCAGTAGATCATCGGTGATCCGGTCGATCTGGCCCTGCACCTCTTCGAAACGCGCGGTAAAGCGGGCGATGGGTGCAGCGCGACCCAGCAGTTTTTCCCACCAGCTACGGTCGCGGCGCACATCAAGTTCGGAAACCGAAAACCCCCGGATCGTCGATACCATGTTGCGCAGGCTGTCACCGGCAGGCCCGACGTCTTTGTTGCGCACACCAGCCAGCATGCTTTGGCTGATCTGTTGCAGGTCGGCCTGTGCCGATGACCCGAATGACACGATGGAATTGGTGTCACCGATGTTGATTTCAGCGATACGGCGATTGATTTCGGCGCTGGTCGGCGCGTCGGCGTCATCCAGCAGCACAAGGTCACGCGAAGGTTCGGGCAGCACGACAGCAGTGACTTTTTCAACTTCTGCCAAGGCGTCGGCGGCTTTCTGGCGGGTAGTTTCAGACATCAATCGTTCCCTTTCATTTTCAAACTCACACCTTCACGCTGCAACCGGTCGCGCAGCACATTGATTTCGATATCCATATCAGACCGGTCATCCAGCAGCATCTTTTCAGTGCGTGCAGCAAAGTTTTCTTCCAGATCATCCAGCAGCGCCTCGAACTTGGCACGGGCGGCGGCATCACCGGTACGCTGGTAAAGATCGACAAACTTGGTCGTCGCGTCACGCGCACCCATCAGATAAACGCCCAGATAGCGGCGGACACCGGACAAATCGCGCGGGTCTTGTTCAACTGTCGCAATCATCCGGCGCGCGACGCGCTGAAAACCCGACACACGTTCAATCAGCCGCCGGTCCTTGAGGCTGGCAATCTCGGCGGTCATCTGCGTCAGATGCGCCTCGGCTTCGTCAACCACGCGGGCGACGCGGTCCTGCTGGAACCGGTCCAGACCGGCAACCTTTTTGTCAGTCAGCGGATCAATGCCAAAGGCTGCGACATGCAACGACAAGGCGGCAATACCATAAAGCGCTGATTCCACGACACCACTGTCACCGGTATAGGCGGCAATCGCGACGCCGATACCCGTCAGGGCTGATGCCAGCATCTTGCGCGGCAGGGCGGGGCGGCGTGCGACCTTGCGCGCGTCATAGGCAGCCTCGGCGCGCAGCCCTTCCTGCAACAACCAGACCGCCAGCGTCAGCACACCGGCGCCTGCAAGCGCTGTGATCAAGGTGGCAGGTCCTGCGTTCAACGATGTAAAGACCAGCACGACAGGCGGTACATACAAAATCCCGCCCCGCGATCCCGCCGCCCTGATCCGTGCCGGATCAACGGCGGCGTCGCGCGGGTCCGATGTGGCCCCGTTCGGGCTGAATTTGCCACCAAACTTGCGGGCCATCAGGATGCCCCCAACCAGCCGGTCGTCACACCGAACATCAACACGACCAGCACAATATACGAAATGCGTCGAAAGGGGGCAGGCATCGGGTCGGGGTCCTTTTCTGCGGCACCACCTGACATGACGCGCAAGGCCCCCATCACCGCAAGAAACCCGACCGCAAGCACGGCGATAAAGCTCAGCAGCAGGATCATGCGTAACATGGGCGTGGTACTCCGGTCTTAATTCCTAACCCAGATAAGGACCATCGCACCCATTTGCGAGAGTTTTGCAACAAATCCCTGATGATCGGGGTCAGATGGTCCGCTTTTTCCCCGCCACAGGGCGATTGACAGGCTTGCGCACGCGCGTCGGTTTCGTGGCGTCCTTGCCCAGATCCTTATCGGTCAGGCCCAACTGGTCGCGCACCACGCGACCTTTGACCTCTTCCACAGCGCCTTGTTCCAGATTGCCCAGCTGGAACGGGCCATAGCTGACACGGATCAGCCGGTTCACGGTGACGCCGATCGCCTCCATCGCGCGGCGGATCTCGCGGTTCTTACCTTCGCGCAGGCTGACAGTCAGCCATGCGTTCGCACCTTGCTGGCGGTCAAAGGTGACGATCATCGGCTGATACCGGATACCGTCCACCGTGATACCAGCGCGCAACTGGTCCAGCCGCGCCTCGCTGACCGACCCGTTGATGCGCGCGCGGTAACGGCGCAGCCAGCCGGTGCTGGGCAGTTCCAGCCGCCGTTTGACGCCACCGTCATTGGTCAGCAGCAACAGGCCTTCGGAATTCAAATCAAGCCGCCCCACAGACATCACCCGCGGCATATCCTCGGGCAAGGATGCAAAGACCGTCGGGCGGTCCTTTTCATCCCGTTCGGTCGTGACCAGACCAGCAGGTTTGTGATACAGCCAGATCCGCGGCGGCTCGGGGTCGCGCACGGCCTTGCCATCCACGACGATCCGGTCGGCAGCAGTGACGTTCAGCGCGGGGCTGGTGATGACCTTGCCATTCACACTGACGCGGCCTTCATTGATCATGCGTTCGGCATCGCGGCGGCTGGCGATACCTGCGCGCGACAGGACTTTGGCGATCCGGTCGCCGGGGGATGTTTCATTGCTCATATCCGCAGCCATAGCGCCTTTGATCCGCCCTTGCCAGAGATAGCGCACCTGATGCATCAAGCACAGATGGTTTTCCGCTCGCATATGGATTTAGCACTGGCGCAGGCGCGTGCCGCCGCCACCCGTGGCGAGGTGCCGGTGGGTGCTGTCATCACACGTGACGGCACGGTCATCGCGCAGGCCGGCAACCGCACGCGCGAACTCAACGATCCGACCGCCCATGCCGAAATGCTGGTGATCCGCGCTGCCTGCACCATATTGGGGCAGGAACGGCTGACCGGCTGCGATCTTTACGTGACGCTGGAACCTTGCCCGATGTGCGCCGCCGCCATCAGCAACGCCCGTATCGCGCGGCTTTACTACGGTGCCGCCGACCCCAAATCAGGCGGCATCGCCCAAGGCCCGCGCATCTTCGCCCACCCCCAATGCCATCATAAGCCGGAAATCTACGACGGCATCCACGCCACCGCTGCCGAAACCCTTTTACGCGATTTCTTTGCTGCAAAACGCGTTTAACATCTTCTTATTTCTTCAAATACTCCCCGCGCGGAGCGCCTAAAAGTTTTTCTTCCCAGCGATAAAGGGCAAACCCATGGACTGGCACAGCCACATCAACGCCTATTGTGAACGGCTCGACGCCAGCTTCTGGTCCGAGCCGATCAACGCGATCACCAATCTCGCTTTCATCATCGCGGCGATCATTGTCTGGCCGCGCACCAAAGGGCTGCCACTGGCGCAGGCTCTGGCGGTGATCCTGTTCATCATCGGCCTCGGCAGCTTTTTGTTTCACACCTTTGCCACGCCTTGGGCAGCGCTGCTGGATGTGGCGCCCATCGCGGCCTTTATCCTGCTTTATCTTTTTGCGGTGCACCGCGACATCATCGGGCTGGGGCTTTGGGCAGCACTTGGTGCGACTGCGCTGTTCTTCCCCTTCGCGGCCATCGTCGTGCCTTTGCTGAACATGCTGCCGTTTTTCCATATCTCGGGATTTTACTGGACCGTGCCGATCCTGCTTGTCGCCTACGGCCTTGCCTTGCACAAAACCCCCGGCATCCGGCAGGGTTTCCTGACCGGTGCGGCCATTCTAGCGGTTTCGATCACCGCGCGTTCGCTTGACGATACGCTGTGTTATGTGCTGCCCATCGGCACGCATTTTCTGTGGCATATCTTCAACGGGGTGATGCTGGGCTATATGATCTTTGTTTACTGCCGCCATATGCTTGCGGGTGCCGCGCGGGGGCGCTAAACGCAGACCGCAGATGAACCGGAGAATTGCGCATGTCGATTGATACCGAAACCGCCCGCCGCGTGGCGAAACTTGCCCGCATCGCGGTGCCAGAGGATGCGTTGCCTGCGCTTGCCTCCGAATTCAGTGCGATCCTGGGATTCATCGAACAATTGAACGAAGTCGATGTGGACGGTGTTGAACCGATGACATCCGTGACGCCACAACGTCTCAAACGCCGCGCCGATGTCGTGACCGACGGCAACCAGCAGGCCGCCGTCCTGAAAAATGCGCCCGATGCGCGCGAAGGCTTTTTTGCCGTGCCAAAGGTGGTTGAATAATGTCCGATCTGACCAAACTGACCATCGCCGCCGCCCGTGACGCCATGCGCAAAGGCGACACCACCAGCGCCGAAATTACCCAAGCTTGCCTGACCGCCATCGACGGCGCGGATGCGCTGGGTGCCTTTGTCCATAAAACCCCCGATATCGCATTGGCGCAGGCCAAAGCTGCCGACGACCGGATCAAGGCGGGTGATGCGCCTGCGATGTGTGGCATCCCGCTTGGTATCAAGGATCTGTTTTGCACCAAGGGCGTGCCATCACAGGCTGCGTCCCGCATCCTGCAAGGGTTCAAGCCCGAATACGAATCCACTGTCACCACGCAATTATTCGACGCCGGTGCCGTGATGCTGGGCAAGCTGAACATGGACGAATTCGCCATGGGCTCGTCCAACGAAACATCTGTTTATGGCAATGCGATAAACCCGTGGAAGGTGGACGACCGCGACCTGACGCCGGGTGGTTCCTCGGGCGGGTCGGCCAGTGCTGTTGCCGCTGATCTGTGCCTTGCCGCGACCGGCACCGATACCGGCGGATCAATCCGCCAGCCTGCCGCCTTTACCGGTATCACCGGTCTCAAACCCACCTACGGGCGCGTGTCGCGCTGGGGAATCGTGGCCTTCGCTTCCTCGTTGGACCAAGCGGGGCCGATGACCAAGGACGTGCGCGATTGCGCCATCATGTTGCAGGCGATGTGCGGTCATGACCCCAAGGACAGCACCAGCGCCGATCTGCCCGTGCCGGATTTCGAGGCGGCCCTGACCGGCGATATCCGTGGCAAGACCATCGGTATTCCCCGCGAATACCGGCTGGACGGGATGCCTGCCGAGATTGCGAAGCTGTGGGATGACGGCACCGCGATGCTGCGCGACGCAGGCGCCAAGGTTGTCGATATCTCGCTGCCGCACACAAAATACGCGCTGCCCGCCTATTACGTCATCGCCCCCGCCGAGGCATCGTCGAACCTTGCCCGCTATGACGGCGTGCGTTTCGGCCACCGCGCCAAGCTGAACGCAGGCGACGGTATCACCCAGATGTACGAAAACACCCGCGCCGAAGGGTTCGGGGCAGAGGTGCAGCGCCGTGTCATGGTCGGCACCTATGTGCTGTCGGCAGGGTTCTACGACGCCTATTACAACCGCGCGCGCAAGGTGCGGACGCTCATCAAGAAAGACTTTGACGATGCTTTCGCCGCCGGTGTCGATGCGATCCTGACGCCTGCGACGCCCTCTGCCGCTTTTGGTATCGGGGAAATGGCGGATGCCGACCCGATCAAGATGTATCTGAACGATGTGTTCACCGTGACGGTGAACCTTGCCGGATTGCCGGGGATCGCGGTGCCGACAGGGCGCGACGCACAGGGGCTGCCTTTGGGGCTGCAACTGATCGGCAAGCCTTGGGAAGAGGCGGAATTGTTGAATGTCGCCTATTGTCTTGAAAACGCAGCCGGCTTTGTAGCCAAGCCTGCAAAGTGGTGGTAATTTCCCTTCAATGAGACTTTCACAGATGGATGTGCAGTAATGAAAAAACGGTTCCTGACGCTGGTTGGCGCGCTCGCGCTGGCCGCTTGCGCACCCAATAACTTTGACGGCCCGCGCGGTGCAGGCTTTGACAACCGCTCCAGCTTCGAGATTGAACGCGCGCGGCGCGAAGCAGCGATGGCGGGCACCTCTGGGGCCTTTACCCCGCCACCTCCGGTTCAGTCCGGTCCGGTCGGCGGTGCGATCCCTGCGGGCGATCTGGCTGCGGCCGGTATCGGGCAGATGGGTGGCCAGCAAGGTATGACGCCAATGGGGTCGATGCAGGCGCCGCAGCCTGCGCGCAGCAATACCGGTATTTCTGACGAACAGAACTTCGACGCCGTCTCAGGCCGCGAAACCATCGAAAGCGACGCACAACGGCGTCAGGCACAGATCGCTGCCCAGCAAGTCATCGCGCCGCAACCCTTGCCCGACCGGCCTGCGGCCACCGGCCCGAATATCGTGGAATTCGCGCTCAATGCGCCCAATGTCAAAGGTCAGGCTTGGTACAGCCGGTCCTTGCTGTCGGGCCAGTCGCGGTTTGAACGCAATTGCGCCGCCTATGCCACCGCTGACGATGCGCAGCGCGATTTCCTTGCGCGTGGCGGGCCGGAACGCGACCGCCTTGGCATCGACCCTGACGGCGACGGCTTTGCCTGCGGTTGGGACCCTGCACCTTTCCAGCGTGCAGCGCGCAACTGAAGCTGATCCACCGCCTGTCCCCCAACCACGGGCCGCGCCGCAACGACGCGCGGCCTGATATCGTGGTAATACACTATACGGCCATGGCGTCGGCGCAGGCGGCCTGTGATACGCTTTGCGATCCGCAAAAGCAGGTGTCGGCCCATTATGTCGTGGCCGAGGATGGCCAGATCACCGCGCTAGTGCCCGAAGACCTGCGTGCATGGCATGCGGGCGCGGGGCGTTGGGGGGGCGTCACGGATGTGAACAGCCATTCCATCGGGATCGAACTGGCCAATAACGGCACCAGCCCTTTTGCCGCCCCTTTGATGGATGCGCTTTGCGATCTGCTGGCGGAGATCATGCAGCGCTGGGATATCCGCCCCGAACGGGTGATCGGCCATTCCGACATGGCACCGGGCCGCAAGATCGACCCCGGGCCAAGGTTCGACTGGCGCAGGCTCGCGCTGGAAGGGCTTTCAGTGTGGCCCGTGGCAGGGCAGGCGGACCCGTCAGACTTTGCCGCGATGATGCGCGCCTTTGGCGTGACGGCCACCGATGACCCCGATCTGCTGCTTGATACGTTCCGCCGCCGGTTCCGCCCTTGGGCGCAGGGGCCGCTGGATGCGATTGATGCGGGCCTGATCGCCGACCTTGCCCGCCGTTTCCCCGTTGACGGGCTGACCCGCACTGACTAACTGCGGGTTTGCGCGGATGGCTGGATGGCCGCGGGCCTGTCATGGGTTCGAGGAAAGTCCGGACTCCACAAAGCACGGTGCCGGGTAACGCCCGGCGGGGGCAACCCCAGGGAAAGCGCCACAGAGAACAGACTACCCTCTATACGGGGGAAAAGGTGAAACGGTGGGGTAAGAGCCCACCGCGGGACGGGCAACCGGACCGGCACGGCAAGCCCCACCGGGAGCAATGCCAAATAGGGACCGCGTGCGGTGTTGATCCTGCAAGGGATATCAACCGCAGGGATGCTTGAACCCGAGCGGTCCGGGTTGGCAGCTAGAGGGCGTCTGGTAACAGGCGCTCCAGATGAATGGTCATCCATCCGGGGCAACCCGGGGGACAGAATCCGGCTTACAGGCCATCCGCGCAAATGATTCCCATGCCAGAGTTTGGATTGTGCTGGCCTTTTGTCTTGCCTATCGTCGTGACGCATATAATCACCACAGCGAAGGCCGGAAGATGAGCGAATTTCAAGCGAAACCCGAACATATCATCGGTGATGAACAATCCCTGCGCGCCTTGTTCCCGCCTGTCCATACACTGGCCAAGCTTAAATGCCTTGATGCGCTGGACGACCATGCAAAGACGTTTATCAACCGTGCGCCGTTCCTGTGCATCGGCACCCAAAGTGACGACGGCACCGCCGATGTCAGCCCGCGGGGTGATCCGGCGGGGTTTGTGGCGATCCTTGATGACCGCACGATCGCTATTCCCGACAGGCCGGGGAACAACCGGCTGGATACTTTGTCGAATATTATCGCGAACCCCAATGTCGGGCTGTTGTTCATGATTCCCGGCTTTGACGACACATTGCGTGTGAACGGGCAGGCCAGTCTGGTCACTGACCCCGACCTGCTGGCGCAGCTTAGCATGCACGACCGCGCCCCAAGGCTGGCCATCGTTGTGCGCGTGCAAGAGGTGTTTCTGCATTGCGCCAAGGCATTCCGGCGGTCGCGCCTGTGGGATCCTGCGGCACTACAGGACCGCGCAGCGATGCCGTCGCTGATGAACATCCTTCTGGATCAGACCACCGGTCTGCCCGACGACGCCGACGAAATGCGTAAGAAGGACGACGAACTTGAGAAGGCTTACAAGGATTCGATGTACTGATCCGGCATCTTGGGGGGCGGCGGCGTAACCCCCGCCCTACGGAATGTAACTTCCCCTCGGACAATTGCCCGTTTGCGGTTGACTCGGGGCAGCTTCGCGGTAAAAGGCAGCTTCAACGATATCACCGTGGGCCTAGCCCCGCGAAGCCGGAGAAGTGAAACATGGCGAAGCCAACCACGATCAAAATCCGCCTGAACTCCACCGCGGGGACCGGGCATTTTTATGTGACCAAGAAAAACGCACGCACAATGACCGAAAAAAT
This sequence comes from Loktanella sp., assembly GCA_003551805.1. Taxonomy (GTDB): domain Bacteria; phylum Pseudomonadota; class Alphaproteobacteria; order Rhodobacterales; family Rhodobacteraceae; genus Yoonia. The sequence goes on along the minus strand of PUNR01000370.1, from coordinate 10,578 downwards.
GGCGATCAAGAAATATGATCCCGTTGTGCGCAAGCATGTCGAATACAAGGAAGGCAAGATCAAGTAAGCGATCTTGTAACCCCTTGGGGACAGTGAAAAGGCCGCGCATCAGCGCGGTCTTTTGCATTTACAGACTAGGGTGCCTTTGCAGGCGCCCCCGCCAGCGTCGTATAGCACCGCGTGTCATCTAACCGGTCCAGATGCAGCACGCGGTCGTGGTCAGGGTAGGTGACCTGTTCACGCATGGCCCTAGTGCCAATCACCAGATATGTCGCATCCGCGCCTGACCGGTTTTCCAGATAATGCCCCAGCTTTGCGCCTGCCTTGAAACAAGCAGCATCCCCGGCCTGCAACAGCGTCTGGTCGGGGCCTTCATGCACGATCACCTCGCCCGCCAGCAGATAGACCATCTCGTCCTCAAACTGGTGCCAGTGGCGCAGGGAAGACTTTGACCCATGCGGCAATGTCTCGGTCAGGGCGCCGAACTGGGTCAGGCCGCCTGCATCGCTGAACCGGCGGGCAGTGTAGGGGCCAAGTGTCGGGTGGGGCGTCTGCGGCTGTTCAGGCGCGACGTCTGTCGCTTTGATAACGGGCATGATGCACCTTTGCGGGCAGAGGAACGAAAAAGGGGCCGGTGTTTCCACCAGCCCCTGTTCCATTCAATTTAGTCGCTATCAGTCACGGTTGCCGAACAATTGCAGCAAGAACATGAACATGTTGATAAAGTTCAGGTACAGGCTCAACGCGCCCATGATCGCTGACTTGCCCAACCATTCAGCATCGCCCTGTGCGGCATGTGCGATATAGTCGGACTTGATGCGCTGTGTGTCATACGCGGTCAGACCTGCGAAGATCAGCACACCCAAGGCAGAGATAGCGAACATGATCGCTGGCGACTGCAGGAAAATGTTCACGATCATCGCGACGATCAGACCGATCACGCCCATAACAAGGAACGTGCCCCAGCCGGACAGGTCTTTTTTCGTGGTGTAACCATAAAGGCTAAGACCCGCGAAAGCGATCGAGGTGATCAGGAAGATCTGCGCAATCGACATGCCGGTGAAGGCAACGAAGATCCAGGAAATCGACAGACCCATGACGGCAGCAAAAACGTAAAAGAACGTCTGTGCCGCAGCAGCCGAAAAGCGGTTGATCATCGCGCCGAAGCCGAAAATCATTGCCAGCGGTGCGAACATCACGATCCAACCCAGAATGTTGGGCTGCAAAGTCACCGGATCACGCAGCAGGCCCAGCAGGGCGGGTGCAGTGCCCACAGCCCATGCAACGGCGAATGTGATCAGCATACCTACGGACATTGTGCCGTAGACTTTGTTCATGTGGGCGCGAAGCCCTGCATCGATATCGGCCGTGCGGACCCCACCGGCCGTGCGAATTGTCTCAAACTGAGCCATATGTTCCTCCAAAAATAGACAGTGGCGCCACCTGCGGCATCCTTGGGGAACATATTGGCAGGATGCCCCCGAGATTCAAGGCTTTCCGGACCTTTACAGGACATTTCGGGCCGTTTTGCGCGCGAATGTCGCAGGCGCGTCATCTGCCTGTTACATACGCCAGTGGCGCGGCACATCCCAGACTGGTTTTGCGGCCTCGTCTGCTGCCTGTTGCGCTGTCAAACCGATATCGCGCAGCTGTTCCGGGGCAAGATTGCGCAAGGCGCGCCGTTGACGTGCCAGCGCAAACGCCTGCCATACCAGGGCCAGCAGGCGCGGGCGTGCCGGTGATCGTGACAGTGCTGCGGGCGGGCATTGCGATTGGATGGGCATCATATTCACTTTCTTGATGGATTATTGCGTTCATATCTTGATGCTTGATGTGTATCCGCAGCGCGCATATGTTGAAAATGAATGTTTGGCGACTAAAGCATCAGGAATTTTGATATGGCGCGCAATCTGGACCTGACCGCCCTGCGGTCCTTTGTGGCGGTGGCCGATACCGGCGGCGTGACCAAGGCGGCGGGGCTTTTGCACCTGACACAATCGGCGGTGTCGATGCAGCTGAAACGACTAGAAGAATCGCTGGATGCGCAATTGTTGGACCGGTCGTCGCGCAGCATCGCGCTGACATCACAGGGCGAACAATTGCTTAGCTACGCGCGGCGGATGCTGGTGTTGAATGACGAAATCTATGGCAAGCTGACCTCTGTCGCTTATGAGGGCGAGGTCACGCTGGGCGTGCCGCATGATATCATCTACCCCGTGATCCCGCAGGTTCTGCGCCGTTTCGCTGCCGCTTATCCGCGTATGCGCGTGCAACTGGTGTCATCTTTTACCAGCCAGCTACTCGATGACTTCCGGCGCGGCGCGCTGGATATGATCCTGACGACCGAAGACAGCGTGGGGCAGGGTGGCGAAACACTGACAGCGATCCCGCTGGTCTGGCTCGGCGCACCGGGCGGGCAGGTCTGGAAACAGCGGCCTTTGCGTCTAGCCTTTGAACACAGGTGCATTTTCCGCAAATTCGTGCAGCGGCGGTTGGACGAAGTCGGCATCGCTTGGGAAATGGCGGTGGAAAGCCATTCCAGCCGCACGATCGAGGCATCGGTCAGCGCCGATCTGGCCGTCCACACGATGCTGGCAGGCGCAGAGCCGCGCCATTTTGAACGGATCAACCACAACGGCGCGCTGCCTGACCTGCGTGATTTCAACATCAACCTGTATCACGCCGATCAGGACAGCCCGGTGATCCATGATCTGGCCGGATTTATCCGTGACGGGTTTTACACACTGCAACCACCGGTCACGGCACAATAACAACCTTGCCCGTCGATGCCCGGCTGCGCATCAATTCCAGCGCCTCGGCTGCGTTTTCCAAGGGCAGAACGTGGCTGATATGCGGGCGCAACCGCCCTTCGGCCAGCCAGTCCAGTAATTCGGCAAGCGACGCAGACAAAGCCTCCGGCTGGAATTTCAGATAGCCGCCCCAGTAAAACCCGATCACGCTGATGTTCTTGACCAGCAGGATATTCGCGGGCACCTGCGGGACATCGCCACTGGCAAAGCCGATCACGACCACCCGCGCCTCTGGCTTGCAGGCGCCAAGGGCCGCTTTGAACGCATCACCGCCCACAGGGTCATAAACCACATCGGCCCCGCCCAAGGCCTTGACCGCGGCTTTGATATCCTGATCGTCGCTGTCAATCACATGATCCGCGCCTGCCGCGCGTGCGACATCCAGCTTGTCCGCGCCGCGCGCCACGGCAATCACACGCGCGCCCATCGCCTTGCCGATTTCCACAGCCGTCAGCCCGACACCCCCCGCAGCCCCCAGCACCAACAGGGTTTCACCCTTTTGCAGATGTGCGCGACGGGTCAGCGCCAGATGCGACGTGCCGTAAGCGACCATGAATCCCGCCGCGACCTCGGCGGTCATGCTGTCAGGGACGGGGCGGCACAGGGCAGCAGGAAACACACCCTTTTCCGCCATGCCGCCCTTGCCGCCAAAAACCGCGACACGGGTGCCAATAGCAGGGGCGCTGACGCCCGCGCCTTGCGCAATGACGGTGCCGCACACCTCTAGCCCCAGTGTAAAGGGCGGGGCAGGTGTATCCTGATACGATCCTTTGGCCATCAACAGATCGGCAAAGTTCAACCCGCAGGCCGCGATATCCAGCAACACCTCGCCCGCAGCAGGCGAAGGCACGGGAATATCCAGCAAAGCTGGTGACGTGTCAAAAGACGTAACCTGAAAAGCGCGCATAAGTTCGAATCCTTTTGGAATGTTTTCCCGTTGATATCACGTCAGGCAGAAAATTGTCCTGCCTGCTTGCTGTCGGCGAAAACCGGCATAACTTACCTATCCTTAAGGGCAGGAACTGTCCTGCAACCGTTGCGTGTTATATCAAATAAGTGTCATGCAATGGTATCAACGGGAAATGGACAAGGTCTAGTTGTCCTCAGCCCCCGTAGTCATTGACCGCGCATATGCGCTTAGGGCACTTTTTTTGATAAGGACCAAACCATGAAACACCCTGTCGACGTCTATGTAGGCAAGCGGATCAGGCACCGGCGCTGGATGAACGGAACAACGCAGCAGCAGCTTGCGGAAAACGTAGGCATCAAGTTCCAACAGATCCAGAAATATGAAACCGGCATGAACCGTGTCAGCGCTTCGCGGCTCTGGGACATCTCGAACGTGCTGGGCGTGCCGGTGTCCTTCTTCTTTGAAGGCTACGATGCACAACCTGCGGCGGAAACAACCACAAGCGATATGCCAGGTGATATTCTGACCGACAAGGAAGCACTGGAATTGCTGCGGTCCTACTACGCAATCCCCGAAAACCAGCGCCGCCGCCTGTTCGATCTGGCGCGCGTGTTAAGCGAAGCGGCTTGATCGCCCCTTGACCTGCCGATCTGTGCTGCGATACCCGATCCGGTGATCGCAGCACAGCAAAGGTGGCCCGCCCATGGATCAAGCAACGCAAGCCGACCTGATCCGTGTCGCCCATCTTTTGGCGGATGCCGCACGCCCCGTGACGTTGTCGCATTTCCGCACATCCGGTCTGGTGGCCGATAACAAGGCCAAGGCCCATTTTGACCCCGTGACAATCGCCGACCGCGCCGCCGAACAGGTCATGCGCGACGTTCTGGCGCGCGAACGCCCTGATGACGCGATCTTTGGCGAAGAATTCGGCCATACCGACGGGACCAGTGGCCTGACCTGGGTGCTTGACCCGATCGACGGCACGCGCGGCTATATCAGCGGCACGCCGACATGGGGTGTGCTGATCGCCGTGGGCGACAGCAACGGCCCCGTTTATGGCATCATCGACCAGCCCTATATCGGCGAACGTTTCGCAGGCGGTTTCGGACAGGCCAGCGTGACCGGGCCGATGGGCACAGCCCGGCTTGCAACCCGCCAGTCGCGTACGCTGGATCAGGCGATCTTGCTGTCTACCTTCCCCGAAATCGGCACAAAGGCGGAAATGGCTGCGTTTCAGGCCGTGTCCGAAAGGGTACGGCTGACGCGCTACGGGATGGATTGCTACGGCTACGCGCTGCTGGCCGCCGGTCAGGTCGATCTGGTGATCGAGGCAGGGCTGAACGCCTATGACGTGCAAGCCCCGATCGCCGTGATCGTGGCCGCAGGCGGTATCGTCACCGACTGGCAGGGTGGGGCGGCTCATGATGGCGGGCGCATCCTTGCGGCGGCGAATGCCGATGTGCATGCCGCGGCCCTCAGCGTGCTGCAAATGCACGATATGGGCGAAAGCTGACCACAAAGGGAATTCCGGCCTTGGCTTTGCCACAGTGTTCTGATTGGAAGATGTCAGTTCAACCCAAAGCGGATGGCACTCATGAAATTTCCCGTTGTTCTGTTGTCTTGTGTGTTTTTGACCGGCTGCATTATGGTCGTACCAGTCCCGCAACCCAAGGGCGTTACACGCACGGTGCCTGCGACGGTGGAAACCACAGGGTTCGGCGGGGCGCTGAATGACCTGCGCGCAACAGAAAACCTTGCCGGGGTCGGGCAGGACCCCCGCCTGACCCGCGCCGCACAAGCCCATGCCGACCATATGGCACAGGCGGGTTACTTTTCGCATCGCTCCCCCGGTGGGCCCAACGGTGACACCCTCATCGCGCGGATCACCAACGCGGGCTGCAACGCCGGGGCCATGTCCGAAAACATCGCCCAAGGCCAACGATCAGAGGCAGAGGTGCTTGCCGCATGGGTCGCCTCGCCGGGGCATCGCAAAAACATGCTGGGTCCACGCTATCGCAGCTATGGCCTCGGGCGGTCCGGCGATATCTGGGTGCTGAATTTCTCGGACGGTTGCTAGACGCAGGGCCCTTTCCCATCGTCAGAGCTTAAATATCCCCGCCGGAGGCTCCGATTTTTGCGGCGCCACCGGTGGCTGCGATCAAAGCGGCTGCTTTTGCCCTGCAATCCAGACATCGGCAATCGCACGGTCATCACCCATCATAATGGTCGGGAACAGGGCATCCCAGATGTCATCTGCGCGCGCATGGCGCTGGGCAATCGCCGGCGTCGATGCCAGATCAAGCACGGTGATATCCGCCGCAGCACCCGCACCCAAATGGCCGATCCGGCCTGTCATATGCAGGCTGGCCGCCGACCCTTCGGTCGCAAGCCACATCAACTGCGCCGGATGCAAAGCCACGCCGCGTAGTTGCGCGATTTCATAGGCCGCTGCCATCGTGCGCAGCATCGAAAACGACGACCCGCCGCCGGTGTCGGTGGCCAGCCCGATCGCCAACCCCGCACGGGCCAGCCCCATCAGATCGAACAGGCCCGACCCGATAAAGCTGTTCGAGGTGGGGCAATGCACCACGGCAGCACCCGCTTCGGCCAGCCGGTCAATCTCGCGCTGTTCGAGATGGATCGCATGGCCGTAAATGCCACGTGCGCCCAGCAAACCGAAGGCTTCATAGGTATCCAGATAGTCGCGGGCCTGTGGAAACAGATCACGCACCCATGCGATTTCGGGCAATTGCTCGCTCAGATGTGTCTGCATTAGACAATCGGGATGTTCGGCCCACAACGCACCCAAAGCTGCCAGTTGATCCGGTGTCGATGTCGGCGAAAACCGTGGCGTGATCGCATAGGTCGCACGGCCTTTGCCATGCCAGCGGGCAATCAGCGCCTTGCTGTCGTCATAGGCTGATTGCGCATTGTCGCGCAGGTTGTCGGGTGCATTGCGGTCCATACAGGTCTTGCCTGCCACCACCGCCATATTGCGTGCGGCTGCAGCCGTAAAAAACGCATCCACAGATGCCGGATGGATCGTGCAATAGCTGGTCAGCGTCGTGGTGCCGTGGCTGACGGCCAGATCAATCGTACGTACAGCGACTTCTGCTGCATAGGCAGGGTCGGCCAGCCGCGCCTCTTCGGGGAAGGTATAGGTGTTGAGCCAGTCAATCAGCTGCTTGCCCCAGCTCGCGATGATGCCTGTTTGCGGATAATGCATATGGGCATCGACAAACCCCGCAGTGATCAGCTTGTCGCCGTAATCCACCAGCCGCGCATCGGGATGGGCTGCACGCAACGCCGCCCCGTCCCCCACAGCGACAATCACCGCGCCATCAACCAGCACCCCGCCCGCGGCATGATATTGCACATGATCTGCCCAATCCTGCGTCAAAGGATTGCCCGAAAACCCAAGCGTTTGGCCAAGAAGTAATTGTTTTGTCATACCGCCCCTATAGGGCGTGCAAAAGCCAGCGTAAATCAAGGAATGACATTGTCAGCATGCCTGCTTTGTCTATGCTGCGCGCAAAACGGAGGTGCCGGATGGCCGATCATGACGACGACTTTGAAGAAGAAGCATTCGGCATCACCGACAGGCTGGTGTCCGAGGTTCTTGAAGCTGTCGAAAATGATGATGCCGCGCGTGTCGATGCCTTGCTTGACCCGTTGCACCCCGCCGATATCGCGCATCTGATCGAACAGATCGACCGCAAGGAACGGCGCGACCTGCTGACCTTGTGGAAAGGCGGGATCGACGGCGACATCCTGTCCGAACTTGACGAAAGCCTGCGCGAAGAAATCATCGGCCAGCTGAATCCGGGCGAGCTTGCAGACGCCTTGCGCGATCTGGACAGCGATGATGTCGTCGATCTGGTCGAATATCTGGACGAAGACCAGCAGGGCGTTGTGCTTGACGCATTGGATGCCACCGACCGGATGGTGGTCGAACAGGCCCTGTCCTATCCCGAGGAATCGGCCGGCCGGCACATGCAATCCGAACTGGTGCGCGCCCCCGAACACTGGACCGTGGGCGAGGCGATTGACTACCTGCGTTCCGACGTGGTTCTGCCGGACCAGTTTTACCACATCATCCTTGTCGATCCGCGTCTCAAGGCAGTGGGCTATGTCACGCTGGGCCGCATCCTCAGCCATCCGCGCGACACACCCTTGCGTGATATCACCGAAGAAACTTTCCGTACCTTCCATGTCACACAAGGCGTGGAAGAAGTGGCGCAGGCGATCAACCATTACCACATGATCACCGCCCCCGTCGTCGATGATGACGACCGCGTGGTGGGGGTGATCACCATCGACGACGCTATGGCCTTTCTTGAAGAAGAGGCCGAAGAAGATTTGCTGCGCCTTGCCGGTGTCGGCGAAGGCAGCCTGTCTGATAAAGTGTTCACCACCAGCAAACAGCGGCTGCCATGGCTTGCGGTCAATCTGGTCACCGCCAATTTCGCAGCCTTCGTGATTTCCCTGTTCGAGGACTCGATTGCCGGATTGGTCGCCTTGGCCGTGCTGATGCCGATTGTCGCCTCGATGGGGGGCAATGCGGGCACACAATCGCTGACCGTGGCGGTGCGCGCGCTGGCCACCCGCGACCTGACACCTGCCAACCAATGGCGGGTTGTGCGCCGCGAAGGGCTGGTGGGGCTGATCAATGGCGTGGTTTTCGCACTGGTCATGGGCACGATCGGCTATCTGTGGTTCGGCTCGATCATGCTGGGCGTCGTGATCGCGATGGCGATGCTCATCAATATGGTTGTGGCGGGGCTGGCTGGCACGATGGTGCCTGTGCTTCTGGAACGGTTCGGATTTGACCCGGCGCTGGCATCCGGCACATTCGTGACCACCATGACCGATGTGATGGGCTTTTTCGCGTTCCTCGGCCTTGCCACGCTGATCCTGCTGTGATGGATAAATCCGCAGCCCGTGCCGCGGCATTCGCACGGCGTGCCGCAGCCCATGACGCAGACGGCGCCACTGCCGGATACTTAAGCGAGGTTCTGGCAGGCTTTCGCGGCGTCCCCCTTGCGGGCTACCTGCCGATGCGTACCGAAATCGACCCGATCTCCGCCATGGCAGAGGCATCGGCCCACGGCCCCGTCGGTGTGCCGGTGATCATCGCCAAAGCACAACCGCTGCAATTCCGGCTGTGGGAGCCCGATTGCGCGCTGATCCCCGGCGCTTTCGGTGCGCAAATCCCGGCCTCGGGCGACTGGATGATCCCGCAAATCCTGATCGTGCCGCTGGTGGCGTTCAACCGCAACGGCGGGCGGCTGGGCTATGGCGGGGGCTTTTATGACCGCACGCTGGATGCGCTGCGCAGGCAGGGGCCCGTCATGGCCATCGGCTTTGCCTATAGCGCTCAGGAAGACGCTGATCTGCCATTGGAAACCACTGACCAGCCGCTGGACCTGATCGTGACGGAACAGGGGATCATCACCCCCTGATCATCGTCCGAGCATAAATATCCCCGCGCGGCGCGCATAAAAGTCCTTTGGCGCTCAGCTTTCTGAAAACGCTGCCATCACCTCGTCAGAGGCTTCAAAATTGGCCGTCACACGCTGCACGTCATCATCTTCTTCCAGCGTATCCAGCAGCTTCATCAGCTTGGTCAGACCTTCCATATCCACCTCGGTGGTCATGTTGGGCTTCCAGATCAGCTTGGTGGACATCGATTCGCCCAAAGCGGGTTCCAGCGCATTCGACACTTCGGCCAGATCGGTATCGGCGCAATAGATCACGTGGTTGTCGTCGTCGCTTTGCACGTCTTCGGCACCGGCCTCGATCGCGGCCATCATCACAGTGTCGGCATCGGCGACGGATGCGGGATACACAATCTCGCCTTTGCGGTCGAACATGAAAGCCACTGATCCGGTTTCACCCAGATTGCCGCCGCTTTTGGTAAAGGTGGACCGCACCGTAGATGCAGTGCGATTGCGGTTGTCGGTCATCGCTTCGACGATCACGGCAATACCACCGGGGCCGTAACCCTCATAGCGGATTTCATCGTAGTTCTCGGCATCCCCGCCTTGCGATTTCTTGATCGCGCGGTCGATCACATCCTTGGGGACAGAATTCGACTTGGCCTCTTTCACGGCCAGCCGCAGGCGGGGGTTTTTGTCGGGATCGGGGTCGCCCATCTTTGCGGCCACGGTGATTTCCTTGGCCAGCTTGGAAAACAGCTTGGAACGCAGCTTGTCCTGCCGGCCCTTGCGGTGCTGGATATTCGCCCATTTGGAATGGCCCGCCATTGGAAACCCTCATCATATCTGGTGTAAATCTGCGCCTCTATAAGACATCGCGCCATGCAGGGGCAAGCCTGTTACAACGGCCAGATCAGCGGGATCACAAAGGATACAATCGGGGCAAGCGTGATATTCAGCGGAATCCCGAAGCGCAGGAAATCGGTAAATTTATACCCCCCCGGCCCGAATACCAGCGTATTGTTCTGATATCCGATGGGTGTCGCAAAGCTGGCGCTGGCGGCGATCATCACCGCCACAACCAGAGGGCGCGGATCAACACCAAGGGCAAGGGCCAGACCTATCGCCACTGGCGTCATCACCACGGCCACGGCATTGTTCGACACCATTTCCGTCAAGAGGCTCGCCAGCGCATAGACTGCCAGCACGACCAGAAACGGCGGCAAGGCCATCATGTAAGGCGAAACAGCCGCCGCCACCATTTCCACGGCACCCGATGATTCCAGTGCCGATCCCACCCCCAGCATCGCAAAAATCAACGCAAGCAGGCGGCCTTCGATAAAAGAAAACGCCTCATCCGCGTCTATACACCCGGTGGTCAGAACAACCGTCACGCCGATCATCGCCAGCATCAGGAGTG
>PUNR01000359.1 GCA_003551805.1 Loktanella sp. | reverse complement strand
TATCGAAGCCGACAAGCTCGTCGTAAGCTACTGAAAGCTGAAAGTCCTGCGTGGCGTTTCATTCACCATCCCAGCCGGTCAAGGCGTCGTTCTGATAGGCGCGAATGGTTGTGGCAAATCCACCCTGATGCGCAGCCTGAACGGGTTGGAAAAGCTGCAATCCGGCACGATCCGCATTCATGGTGACGCTCTGTCCGGCGCGTCCCGAAGCGAACTGCGCAATATCCGGCAGGGCATGGGCTATGTCTTTCAGCATTTTAATCTGGTCCCGCAGTTGAACGCCTTTCAGAACGTGCTGTTCGGTTCGCTCGGGCGGCAGCGCTTTGGTCTGCTGTCCTGCCTCAGCATCACCGCCTCTGTCGCCGACCGGGAGAAGGCGATGCATTGTCTTGATCGCGTCGGGATGGCCGACCGCGCCTTACATCGTCCATCAGAACTGTCAGGCGGCCAGCAACAGCGCGTCGCCATCGCGCGGATGCTGATGCAGAACCCCAAAGTGGTGATTGCCGACGAACCTATCGCCAGCCTTGACCCCAAGGCCGGACGCGAGGTGCTGGATATACTGTGGCGTATCGTGACCGAAGAAAAGCTGTCCATGCTCTGCACCCTGCATCAGTTGGAACTAGCGCAGGAATATGGCGACCGGATTCTGGGGATGAAAGCTGGTCACGTCGAAATCGACGCGCCGATTGCCCAAACAGATATCGCCCAATTAAACGCGCTTTATTCCGGGATGACCCGCGTAGATGCCCAACCGACTGAGGCAGCCGCATGAGCGAACACAGCCAACTCCCCCCTCGTTTTCGCGCGCCGTCAGCGCTGACTTGGGTGGTTGCCGTCGGTTTTGCCGCGTTTTTCATTCAAGGGATGATCGCGTCCAACATTTCTATCGAACGGCTGGTGCGCGGGGCCAATAACCTTGTGCGCTTTGTCGGCCAAGCCGTGCCGCCTGATTTCACTCGCATGCCCAATATCGCCGATGCGATGCTGGAGACGATGAATATCGCCATCGTGGGCGTGACCTTTGGTTGTCTGTTCTCGATCCCATTGGCCATTCTCGCCGCACGCAACACTGCGCCAAATATGGTTGTGCGCACTATCGCGCGATTTGTTATCTCAGTTGCGCGGACGATCCCTGATTTGATCTGGGCGCTGATTTTTGTCGTGACTGTCGGATTGGGGCCGCTAGCGGGCATTCTGGCGATTATCATGGACACGATCGGTTTCGCTGCGCGGTTCTATTCCGAAAGGTTTGAGGAGGTCCAGAAAGGCCCATCCGAGGCACTGACTGCCACCGGGGCGGGCCGGTTGTCGGTGATCTTTGGCGCAATCCTACCGGAAAGTTTTGCGTCGATGACGGCGACATCCTTGTTCAGCGTGGAAAAGGCGATCCGGTCTGCTGTGACCCTCGGCCTTGTGGGTGCGGGCGGGATCGGGGTGGAATTATCCACCGCCATGCGGTTGTTCCGTTATGATCAGGCAGCGGCGATCATTCTGGTGATCCTTGTTGTGGTTATCGCCTTCGAGCAATTGTCGAGCATGATCCGAAAACGGATCATCTGACAGCTGCTGCCAAACGCTGACGGTCCAAGCCTGAAGCCCTTACTGCCAATAGGACCACGATCTGCCCGGCACCGGGCGAATTTTTTACAGATAGAATTGTGTATTGGGCATCTTGCACTAAGGTGAATGCCAATCTTCCCGAAAGATTTGCAAGTTAAACCATCATGGATGACGCTGTGCAGCATGACACATTGACGGCAGGCAGTTCTGGTGCGGTGCGCGTGTCGGTTGTCATGCCGGTGCGCAACGAAGCAGAGACGATCCGGCAGGTCTTGCAGGTACCTGCTTTGCGCGATGACGCGGTCGAGGTGATTGTCGTCGATGGAGGCAGCACAGATGGGACTGCTGATCTGGCAGGCGGACTGGCGCACCGCGTGTTGGCCGCATTGCCGGGGCGGGCGCGCCAGATGAATGCAGGCCTGGGCGTGGCGACAGGTGATATCGTTTTGTTCTTGCATGCTGACACGGTGCTGCCGCCAACGGCCCTGAACGATATTCGTCAGATCGCCCAATCCGACGCTGTCGTCTGGGGCCGGTTCGATGTCGATATCGCGGGGCGCAGTCTGCTTTTGCCCGTTGTCGCGGCCTTTATGAATGCACGGTCCCGGCTTAGCGGGGTGGCGACCGGAGATCAGGCTATGTTTGTCCGGCGTGATGTGCTGGAGCGCATCGGTGGCGTGCCGGACATCGCCATCATGGAAGATGTCGCATTGTCAAAGGTGTTACGCCGAATTTCAGCGCCGCTGTGTTTACGCACGCGGGTGCGCACATCAGGGCGCAGGTGGGATGCGAACGGTGCAGTGCGCACGATCGCCACGATGTGGTTGATGCGCTTGTTCTATGTCGCGGGCATGTCCCCCGACCGGCTGGCGCGGATCTACGGTCGGTTGCGCGCAGGGTAGGTGCCATCGATCTGGCGGGCAAGGGACACAACGTCCTGCGGACCGGCAAGGCGCGTCCGGTCAAGCACCAACTGGCGGGCAAGGTCCAATGCACCTGCCTCGCAGGTTGCGCGCAGCGGAATGTCGGTGATCATCTCGAAATCTTCGACATGCGAAATGCCGATGATGCGCCGGATCATCTTGGCCCCTGCAAACCCTAGCGTGTCGCTGAAGATTGCGGCCAGACGGCGGTCGACAAACGCGCCTTGATCGGTTTCTGACAAGACTTTCTGGTGCAGTAAAGGCCCCGGCTTGGTCCGGCAAAGCTGGCGAAAACCGGTATCAAATGCAGTCCATACCCCGACAATTGTATCCAGCAGAAACTTGCGTTGCGCGCCCCTGTCGTCAGCACCAGTTGTATGGCCTTTCTGGCTGAAATAGCTAAGCAAAAGGTTGCCCAGCAACGCCCCGATGTCAAAACCCATCGGCCCGATAAAGGACCATTCGGGGTCAATCACCCGTGTGTCTTCTGCCGTCACCATGACAGAGCCGGTGTGAAGGTCGCCATGGATCAGCGCCTCTGCGCTGGTGCAGAAAATGTGTTTCAGTTCTGCGATGGCCAGTTTCAGCGGGACATCGGCGCGCAGGGCGTCAGCGCGAGCCTGCTGGCCTTGGGTGATCCGGTTGAGAGGGGCATCCCAATACGGGCCGGTGAAAACCACATCCTGCGTGGTTTCGCAAAGATGTGCATTACCCGAAAAGGCATCTGCCAGCATGTTCTTTTGTACTGTGCCCAGATGCATGTCAGAGGTGTAAAACAACGATCGCGCCAGATATTCACCAAGGTCGCTTGCAAGTTTCGGATAGTGTGTCCCTGCAATAAGTCCGTGGCGCAGCACGACATGCGGCGTCAAATCCTGCATGAACAACAACCCCAAATCTGGCAGATAGTCGTAAACCCGTGGCAGATACTGCGGCACATGGCGGGCCTGTACAGACAGGGCGCGATGTTCGTATGTGATCCGGTCAACGGGGAAAGGCCAGCTTTGGCCAATAACCCTGATGTAGGGCAGTGCCTGTTTTGCGATGACTGAACCCTCGGGTCCTGTAATACGCCAGACGGCGTTCATGTTGCCGTCGCTGACCTCGGTCACGTGCAGGGCGCTTGACGGTCCGCCGATACGGTCTGCGACATTGGGCAGGTCACTGGCGATCATGGCAAGATCGGCGGTTGACACTTCGCGGTATTCGGGCGGAATCGGGAAGGGGTTGGTCATCAGCGATGTATGCAGCGGCGGATCATGCTTGCCAAGCCGCCCACGGATTTGTGACAGATAACGCCAGAGGTAAAAAGAGCATGACAGACAGTATCACCAACGGTGAGCACGACGGCGTACAGGTTATCATCTTTGCAAAAGCGCCGGTTCTGGGGACTGTCAAAACCCGCCTTGCGGCGACGATCGGTGATGTCGCGGCGTTGGCGGTCTATCAGCGGATGTTGCGGCGCTGCGTGGATCGGCTGGGGCGGGGGGCGTGGCGCACGATCCTGTCGGTCACGCCTGACGATGCGCGGCATGACAGTGCCCATTGGCCTGTTGGCCCCGATGTCGTGCAACAGGGCGGTGGCGATCTGGGTGCGCGGATGCTGCGCGCGCTGATGCAGGCAAAAGCTGGCGCGCCGGTGCTTGTCGTGGGCAGTGACATCCCTGAACTCGGTGCCGGTCACATCGCACAGGCGCTGGACGCGCTTGCGCAGAACGATCTGGTATTCGGGCCAAGCACGGACGGGGGGTTCTATCTGGTAGGTGCTAAATGCCCGCCGCCTTCTGATATCTTTACCGCCGTGACGTGGTCGTCATCGACGACACTAGCGCAGGTGATTGGCAATTGCGCTGTACCGCCTGCCTTGATCGACATGCTGGATGATTTCGACGATATGACCGTCTTTGCGCGGCATCGCGATCATCCTGACTGGGCAACCCTGCTGGCCGATTGACCTTGCGGCAAACAAACGCGTGATCGCCGGCGCTTTGGGCTGGGATTGGTAAGGCCAAGCCACCATCATCAGCAGCAGTATTTCCAGATTGAAAGGTTTGCTGTGCCTCTGCAAGACACCCCGCTGCGCGTTGTTATCGACACTGATTGCGCGAACGAAATTGATGACCAGTTCGCCTTGGCATGGGCCTTGCTGTCGCCTGAAAAACTGAATGTGGAAGCGTCGATCGCCGCACCGTTTTCGTTCCGCCACCATCTGCAGCCGCTGCGTGAAGGTGCCGACCTCGCATATCAGGCATGGGCTGCACGGCTGGCCGATCAAGGGCGCAGCATAGCCGATCTTGATCGTGATCTGGTTGATCCCGCCGCAGGCATGGACCTGTCACTGCGCGAAATCCGGCATATTCATAAGCTATGCGGCAAGGACGTGCCTGCCTATGCCGGTGCGACGCGCTATATGTCGGCACCTGATGATATCGTCTGGTCAGCAGGTGCTGAGGCGCTTGTCGACCTGGCGAAATCCGGGACTGCGCCGCTTTATGTGGCGGCGATGGGCTGTGTGACAAATATTGCCGCAGCCTTGATCCGCGCGCCCGAAATTGCTGACCGTATGACCGTGCTGTGGACAGCAGGTTTTCCCACTTTGCAACCACACCCGCAGCATGCGGCGCTAAACCTTGTTCAAGATCCCCACGCCACGCGGATTCTGTTCGATTGTGGCGTGCCGCTGATTTACTTGCCGGGCTATCACATTGGTGCGCAATTGCGGATATCCAAGCCTGAAATGCGGGCTTATGTGCAAGGCAAAGGGCCGCTGGGTGATTATCTTTGGTCACTTTATGACAACAACCCGATTCAGCATATGAGGGCTGTGGCGGATACCGACCGGCGCAGTTGGGTGATCTGGGACATGATCGATATCGCGTGGCTGTTGAACCCTGACTGGGTGCCGACCTTTCAGACACCATCACCACTGCTGACCGATGATCTACGCTGGCAGGCGGCACCTGACCGGCACTTGATCCGCGAAGCCTATGACATCAACCGCGACGACATATTTCGTGATTTTTATGACAGGCTGGATATTTACGCATCAACCTTCAGGTAACGCACTGTGACCCGATCTGGCTGAGATTTCCTGTGCAATGAAACGGCCGATCACGGCGGACCCTGCGGGGCTGGGATGCGTGCGGTCAGCCGCCAGCAAAGAAGGAACCGCAGGGTCAAGCACATCTTCGGTGTCGACAAAGTAAACTCCCGGTGTGGCCGCAGCATAGCGCGCGATGCGGCGTTCAAGTTCGACCAGCGCGGGGCGGCAAGCCCCGAAAGACCGCGACGCGGGGGCTTCGTAATATCCCGCCCATAGAACTTGCGCACCTTGCAGACGTGCGCGCGTTATCAAATCGGGTATCGCGCCGGTCTGGTTGTTAGCCGCGATCAAACGATCAATCTCAGCGTCACACCGTGCGCATCCACAGGTAAAGGCCAGATCATTGGCTCCGCCGTTCATCACCACCCAGTCCCATGAACCCAAGGGCAATTGATCCGGAATACGAAGCCCGCCCAATGCGCCCAGCCCGCCGGACTGGACGCGCGCGCCAAGTGTGGCACGGCTGACAACGTCGCGACCGAGTTCTGCTGCTATGACGCGTCCTACGTCCTGCCCTCCGGATCTGTTCCATGCCAGCACGGAATCCCCGATCACCAGGATATCGCCGCTAGACTGACGCGGGGTGATGCCACAAGCTGCAACGTGCAAGACAATGATCAGGGCGACAAATATACGCATCTTGTTCTTTCGCTTGCAGTGCGTGGCTGTCGCCATACGCGTGCGCAGCGCCGTTTTGATAGGCGTCAGGGCTGCGATATTTGCGACGATAGAATACTGCGTTGGGCCGGAATATATGGCCATATTTCCGGAGGTGAAAATGAACTCTTCGTTGGTGTCAGACTGCTGCGTCCGGTAAAGCCTTCATCTTTCGCGCTTTGCTTTCGTGTTGGTTCGGCACGCCTGCCTAGTTCGGTGCGCCCGCAACCCGTTGCCTTCATGTGAAACCTTGTCTATGCCGCCCGCTACCGGTCGCAGCCTACCCGGTTAACAAAACAAGGACTGAACATGAAAACGAATGTTATCTGCTCTGGCGGACTTGATTCCGTATCGCTTGCCCATGTGATTGCGGACCGAGGAGAGCTGGCGCGGCTTGTGTCTTTTGACTATGGCCAGCGTCACCGCAAGGAACTGGAATTCGCCGCCGCCTGTGCCACGCGGCTGGGCGTACCCCATCATCTGATCGACATGCGCGGGATCGGCGCAAGCCTGACAGGGTCCGCCCTGACCGATGATATCGACGTGCCCGACGGCCATTATGCCGAAGACACGATGAAGATCACCGTCGTGCCGAACCGCAATGCCATCATGCTGACCATCGCTTATGGAATCGCGGCGGCCCAAGGCGATGATGCCGTGGCAACGGCGGTGCATGGGGGCGATCATTTCATCTATCCCGATTGCCGCCCGTTGTTCACCGAAGCCTTCGACAAGATGCAGCGTGCGGCCTTGGACGGTTACGCAGATGTCGCGCTTTATACGCCGTTTGTGCATCGCACCAAGGCGGATATCGTCACCGAAGGCGCGCGGGTCGGCACGCCCTTTGCGCAGACATGGTCCTGTTACAAAGGCGGTGACAGGCATTGCGGGCGCTGCGGTACCTGCGTCGAACGGCGCGAAGCGTTTGATCTGGCCGGTGTTGCAGACCCGACCGATTATGCCGATCCGGATTACTGGCGCGTGGCGCTTGCCAGCAGAAAGGCGGGTTGAATGTTCCGGATCAGCAAGGAGTTTCATTTCTCTGCCTCGCACCGCCTGTCGCATCTGCCACCGGATCATCAATGCTACCGGCTGCATGGCCATAATTATATCGTGGTGGTGGAGCTGGCGTCGGCGGTGCTGAATGCCGATGCCTTTGTGCGTGATTATCACGAATTAAAGCCGCTCAAGACCTATATCGACGATAGTTTCGATCACCGGCATCTTGATGATATTCTTGATGTGCCATCGACGGCGGAAAATCTGGCAAAGCACTTTTATGACTGGTGCAAGGCCCGCTGGCCGGAAACCGCATCGGTCAAAGTGTCAGAGACCCCCAAGACTTGGGCAGAGTATCGCCCATGACCCTGCGCATCGCCGAGATTTTCGGCCCCACCATTCAGGGCGAAGGTGCCTTGATCGGGGAACCGACCGTGTTTGTCCGTGCGGGGGGCTGTGACTATCGCTGTGCGTGGTGCGACAGCCTGCATGCCGTGGACAGTGCCTACCGCAATGACTGGGCCGCGATGTCTGCCAGCGATGTCTGGGACAAGGTGCGCGCCTTGTCGGGGGGCAAGCCGCTGACTGTATCCCTGTCAGGCGGCAACCCCGCGATACAGGATTTCGCGCCGGTGATCGCGCGCGGCAAGGCCGAGGGCTATCGCTTTGCCTGCGAAACCCAAGGGTCGATTGCGCGGCCATGGTTTGCCGATCTTGATACGCTGGTACTTAGCCCCAAACCGCCATCAAGCGGCGAAACGGTGGATTGGGCCGCTTTTGCAGCCTGCTGTGATGCAGGTGCAGGCGGGCCGCAGATCGTGATGAAGATCGTGATCTTTGACGACACCGATTACGCTTGGGCCAAGGATGCGGCCGCGCGCTATCCGGATCTGCCGCTTTATTTGCAGCCCGGTAATCCGGATGTGGACCCCGCCCATCCGGTCGATCTGCAGGCCAGTGCGGATCGCCTGTTATGGCTGGTGGAAAAGATCACGGCGGACCGATGGTTCACGCCGCGCGTGCTGCCGCAGTTGCATGTGCTGATCTGGGGCAACAAACGCGGCGTTTGACAGCAAACAAGGGAAAACAATCATGACAGACAGTATCTACAGCGGGCTGCAGCAATTGGGCGGTGTCACCGATCTGCCCTCCAGCCCTGAAACCGCGACGCTGGAACGGGTGCAGAACCCGCAGGCCGACACGACCTATAACGTGCGCTTTGTCGCGCCAGAGTTCACATCGCTTTGCCCGATGACGGGGCAACCCGATTTCGCCCATCTGGTGATTGATTACGTGCCCGCTGACTGGCTGGTGGAAAGCAAATCGCTCAAGCTGTATCTGGGGTCGTTCCGGAACCACGGCGCGTTTCACGAAGATTGCACGGTGTCCATCGGCAGGCGGCTGGCCTCGTTTCTGAACCCCGCATGGCTGCGGATCGGTGGCTATTGGTATCCGCGCGGCGGTATTCCGATTGATGTGTTCTGGCAGACCGGCCCGATGCCTGAAGGTGTCTGGATTCCAGATCAGGGCGTGCCACCCTATCGCGGGCGCGGTTAGGTCAACTGATAGGGGGAGGTGTGACCAGTTTTCCTGGCCAGCTTTGACGCTGGGCAGTATGTTGACCGGATGGTTTCGTTAGAGTTTTTTCCTAAATGACCCACCCGTCCCCGTTCAAAAGACGTATCATGATCCGTCTTGCGACAACTGCTGCGCTATTGGCGGTCCTGCTTGTGGTGGCCATTGTGTTTGGCCGCCCGCCGCAAGGTTTGGCCTTGTCCACAGGGGCACATCCGGATCATCCGGTTCTGCTGGAAAGCCTGACCCTCAACGGTGCAGAACTCAACCGTATGGAAGGCATTGTGGCAGGGGCAT
>PUNR01000100.1 GCA_003551805.1 Loktanella sp. | reverse complement strand
CAAACCCGCCAATGACCGTGATGCAGCGGTAAAGTCTGCCCTGAAAGAGGACGGGCTGACCGCCAAAAGTTTCGCAGGACACCTGCTGTTCGAACCTTGGACGGTCGAGACCAAGACAGGCGGGTTTTACAAAGTCTATACGCCGATGTGGAAGGCCGTGCGCGGCAACGACATCGCCGAGCCTTTGCCGCGCCCTGCCAAGATCGGAGCGCCGGAAACTTGGCCTGACAGCGATGATCTGGCCGATTGGAACCTGCGGGCTGCGATGCAGCGGGGGGCCGATATCCTTGCCAGCCATTGTACGGTGGGCGAGGATGCAGCCAACAGCCGTCTGGGGCAGTTTATTGCCCATAAGGTCGCGGATTACGTGACTAACCGCGATCTGCCGGGGGTGAAGGGTACGTCGAACCTGTCGGAAAACCTGACCTTTGGCGAAATCAGCCCGCGTGTGTGCTGGCACGCCGGTCAGCGTGCCCTGCGCGACGGCAAAAGCGACGCCGAGGTGTTTTTGAAAGAACTCGTCTGGCGCGAATTTGCTTATCATCTGGCGCATCACACGCCGCGTATCCTGACCGATAACTGGAAAGAGGATTGGGATGCGTTCCCGTGGAATACCGACATCACGCCGCAGGTGCAGGCATGGCAGCAAGGGCGCACCGGTATCCGTTTCGTCGATGCCGCCATGCGCGAGATGTATGTGACCGGCACGATGCATAATCGGGGGCGGATGATTGTGGCGTCTTACCTGACGAAACATCTGATGTCGCATTGGAAAATCGGGCTGGACTGGTTCGCTGACCATCTGATCGACTGGGACCCCTGCAGCAATGCGATGGGCTGGCAATGGTCGGCAGGGTCGGGGCCGGATGCGACACCTTATTTCCGCGTGTTCAATCCGGTCACGCAACTGGATAAATTCGACAAGGATCGCGATTATGTCAAACGCTGGCTGGCCGAAGGATATCGCAGCCCGTCCGACACTGCGCTGGCCTATTTCGACATGATCCCGCGGTCATGGGACATGCGTGCCGATGCCGCCTATCCCGACCCCGTCGTCGCCCCCGACAAAGGGCGCAGCCGTGCGCTGGACGCCTATAGCAGCCGCGGATTTTAACCAAGAATGCAAGGGCTGGAAACTTTTTGTCAGGCTGCGCCGTGACTTCACTGGCGCAAAGGTTAATTTACTGCCAATTGACGAAGCAACAGTTTACACGAACGGAACATCAATGATCCTGACGACCACCGAGGGCCAGACCGGGCTGCCGCGCTATTTCAGCAATGTTTTTGATGCGCTCAAAACCATGAAACGCGGGCGGGTCGATATCATCCTTCCTGATCGCCGCCACTTTCGCGCCGAAGGGACCGAGCCGGGCTATGTCGCCGAGGTTCATATCCACAATGCAGACGTTTTTGCGCGCACATTGCGTGAAGGCGATCTGGGCTTTTGCGAAGCTTATATGGACGGCTGGTGGTCGACACCTGATTTGATGGCCTTCATGGATTTGGTCCATGACGACATGGAACATATCTACGACGGCTTTCCGGGGCAGTTCCTTGTGCGGTTTTACGAACAGATGCGGTTCTGGTTGCAGAACAATTCCAAGAAACAGGCGCGCAAGAACATCAGCTATCACTATGATCTGGGCAATGAATTCTACGGTTTGTGGCTGGATGAGACGATGACCTATTCCTCGGCCAAGTTTGTGACCGGTCAGGAAAGCATGGAAACCGGACAAATTGAAAAATACAAAAGTATGGTTGACCAGATGGGCGTGCAGCCCGGCGATCATGTGCTGGAAATCGGCTGTGGCTGGGGTGGTTTTGCTGAATATGCCGCCAAGGAACGCGGGCTGCGGGTGACGGGCCTGACCATCAGTCAGGAACAGCATGATTACGCGGTCAAGCGTCTGGCTGATGCGGGACTGTCTGACATGGTCACGATCAAGATGCAGGACTACCGCGACGAAAAAGGCGTTTACGACGGCATCGCCAGTATCGAGATGTTCGAGGCGGTGGGCGAAAAATACTGGCCTGTTTATTTTGAAACCGTCCGTGAACGGCTGAAACCGGGCAAAAATGCCACGCTGCAAATCATCACCGTCGAACACCGCCGTTGGCATGTTTACAAGCGCGGCGTTGATTTCATTCAGAAATACATCTTTCCGGGTGGCATGCTGCCCAGTCCTGTCGTGCTGCGCGAACAGATTGAAAAAGCAGGGTTACAGGTCGCAGGATCGATCGAATTTGGCGAAAGCTACAGCCAGACGCTGCGGCGCTGGCACGATGATTTCAACGCCAAATGGGATCAGGTGGCCGCGCTTGGCTTTGACGACCGGTTCCGGCGGATGTGGAACTTTTATCTGACCTCTTGCGCGGGAACATTTCATAGCGGAAACTGCGATGTGACACAGATTACGGTGACACGCGCCGCCTGACCCGCGCCTGTTACCCAGGTATAGGTAAGTTAGTATGACCTTGATTGGCAGGAAGCGGCAGATGCCCACCGCTGGCCGCTTGGCCGGGGCGGTGGTGCTGGGATTGTTCGGCTTTTACTTTGCCGGTGTTGCCACGCCCTTTTTCAATGAAGGCCGCCCGCCGCCGACGTTTCTGACGGCCTCGGTGTTGATCGGGATTTACCTTGGCTGGGCCTACGTCGGCAACCGGATCGGGCAGGGGTATATTCAGGGCATCGGGCTGGGGATCACGACAGCCGTGGCGTTCAGTGTGATGAACCTGTTTGTGATCGCTTTTTCCATCATGATCCAACAGGCGATGCGGATGCGCTATGACGGTGCGATGGAAGGGGTGGTTGCGGTTTTTACGCTGATGGTCACGGAAGGCGCGCGCTTTCTTGATGTGACCCTGATTGCTACGTTATTTGTCGGGTCGATCATCTGCGTCTGGGTTGCAGAATATTTCGGGCGGAAATACCCCTGATCGGCAGCACGCGCACCGGCATGGGTTGATGTCGGGCAGGCGCGGTTCTACACATCAAAGGGCGCAATGAAAGGCCCTGACCATGACGATCCGTAATGATTTCGCTGAAACAATCGGCAATACCCCCCTGATCAAGCTGCGCGCCATATCAGAGGCGACGGGTTGCACCATTCTGGGTAAGGCCGAATTTCTGAACCCCGGCCAGTCGGTCAAGGACCGCGCTGCCTTGTTCATGATCAAGGATGCGATTGCACGCGGTGATCTGCGCCCCGGTGGTACCATCGTCGAGGGCACGGCAGGCAATACCGGTATCGGGCTGGCGCTGCTGGGGTCGTCAATGGGGTTCAAGACGGTGATCGTCATTCCTGAAACGCAAAGTCAGGAAAAAAAGGATATGCTGCGTCTGGCCGGTGCGAAACTGGTGCAGGTGCCCGCCGCCCCTTACCGCAACCCGAACAATTACGTACGCTATTCCGAACGGCTTGCCGACGAATTGCGCAAGACCGAACCGAATGGCGTGATCTGGGCCAACCAGTTTGACAATGTCGCCAACCGGCAGGCGCATATCGAAACCACGGCGCCGGAAATCTGGGACCAGACAGATGGCAAGGTTGACGGCTTTATCTGCGCGGTCGGATCGGGTGGCACGCTGGCCGGTGTGGCGCAGGTCTTGCAGCCCAAAGGCGTCAAGATCGGACTGGCTGATCCTGAAGGATCGGCGCTGTATAACTTTTACGCCCATGGCGAGTTGAAGGCCGAGGGCGGGTCTGTGTCTGAAGGGATCGGGCAGGGGCGTATTACGGCCAATCTGGAAGGCCTTGTGCCTGACTTTGCCTACAGCATCAGCGATGCCGAAGCCTTGCCACTGATCTATGACCTGATGCAGCACGAAGGGTTGTGCATGGGCGGGTCAACCGCGATCAACATGGCCGGTGCCGTGCGTCTGGCGCGTGATCTGGGACCGGGGCATACGATTGTGACCATCCTGTGCGATGTCGGCAGCCGCTATCAGTCCAAGATCTATAACCCTGATTTCATGCGCGAAAAGGGCCTGCCTGTCCCTTCATGGTTGGAAGAAACAGCGAATGTGCCATCGGTGATGGCTGACGCATGATCCTGCGGGCATTCCTTGTCCGGCTGTTGATCTGTTGCAGCCTGTTGTGGCCTGCAGCAGCCATAGCGCAAAGCCCGCAGGTCATCCTGCCCGCCGCGTCAGAGGAAACAGCGGCGTGGGAACGGCTTGCGGTGCGCGCAGAAGAACTGGTCATGCGCGACACGACATCTGCCTTTGCGATTGCGAGGGTGCGTGCGGAACTTGTGGTCTGGCGCGATAATTTTCTGTCGCGCACCAACCAGAACGCAGGGCGGCTGGCCACGGTCAATGCCCAGATCGCAGCCTTGGGCACGGTGCCTGAAAGCGGCGAAGAGGCATCATCAATCGCCGAAAGACGCGCGGCGCTGGAAAACCAGCGGCGTGAACTGCTGGCCCCTCGCGTGCTGGCGCAGGAATCTTTTGCCCGCGCGAATGGTTTGATCAGCGAACTGGACAACAAGATCCTGCAACAACAGACTGCGGCCTTGTTTCAGCGCGGGCCATCGCCGCTGAACCCCGCCTTATGGCCTGCGGCGTTGGCGGCCACTTGGGGGGTTGTGCTGAATTTGGGCGCTGAAACCTTTGCCAGCCTACAGGTGCAGATCAGCAACGGCCACTTGTTGCGCAACCTGCCGCGTGCGGCGCTGTTTTTCGGGTTGGGTATTTTCCTTGTCGGCTTTGTGCGGCGGTGGCTGGTGAAGATGCGCCTTCAGCTTGCTTCGCGCGAAACGCGATTTTTGCCGATCTGGGTGTTCTTGTTGTCGCTGCTGCAGATATTTGCGTCCTTTGCCGGGCTGCTGGCCGTGACCAACGGGTTGGAAACATTGTCGGTGTTCGGACTGCGCGGGCAGGCAGTGGTCGCCACGATCCCCACGGCGGGGATGATCGTCGTGCTGGGCTGGTGGCTGGGGCGGCAGGTGTTCAGCGATGGCACCTTGCCGGAATATCTGGGCTATGCCGACGAAACCCGCAGCGCCGCGCGGCGCTATACGCTGGCCATCGCATGGGTTCTGGCCTTTGGCGCGCTGTTTGAGGCCGCAGCAGGATCCATCGAACTGGCGGCAGGTGTTGCGGCAACGATGGCGCTGCCGGTCTTGGTCGCAGCCGGTTTCTTGCTGTGGCGTTTGGGCCGGCTGGTGCAGACTGCGCCAGTGGCAGTGGCAGATGAAGCCGTGTCGCAAGGGCGTGTCAGGCTGCTGATCGGGCGGGTTTGCACGATTGTCGCTGTCGCAGGGCCGCTGATTGCGGTGTTCGGTTATGCATCGGCGGGGCAGGCGTTGCTGACATCCTCGATCCTGTCTTTGGGGGTGATCGGGGTGATCCTTGTGCTGCAACGGATCGTGCACGACATCAGCATTCGCTATCAGGAATCCGAAGAGTCTAAAGGCATCTTTGCGCTGCTACCTTTGTTGGTCAGTTTTGTGGTCTATCTGGTCAGCCTGCCGGTTTTCGCGCTGATCTGGGGCGCGCGCACTGACGACATCTTTGAAATCTGGTCACGGTTCCGCGAAGGTTTTGCGCTGGGGGAAACCCGCATCTCGCCCACTGATTTTCTGATGTTCGCGATTGTGTTTTCGCTTGGCTATATCCTGACGCGGTTCGTGCAGGGCACCTTACGCCGCACGGTATTGCCACGCACAACGCTGGATTTGGGCGGGCAGAACGCGGTGGTGGCCGGTTTTGGCTATGTCGGGATTTTGCTGGCGGCGTTGATCGCCATCACATCAGCGGGGATTGATCTGTCGTCGCTGGCGATTGTTGCAGGTGCCTTGTCGGTCGGTATCGGCTTTGGTTTGCAGAATATCGTGTCCAACTTTGTGTCGGGCATCATCCTGCTGATCGAACGCCCGATCAGCGAAGGTGACTGGATCGAGGTGGGCGGCCAGATGGGGTATGTCCGTGCGATTTCTGTACGCTCGACCCGGATTGAAACCTTTGACCGCACCGATGTCATCATTCCCAATGCCGATCTGGTCAGCGGGCAGGTGACAAACTGGACGCGCGGCAATCTGGTCGGGCGTGTGATTGTTGCGGTCGGTGTCGCGTATGGCACTGATACCAAAAAGGTCGAAGAAATACTGCTCAAGATCGCAGAGGCGCATCCGATGGTCATTCTGACCCCGCCGCCTGCCGTTTTGTTCACTGGTTTCGGGGCCAGTTCGCTTGATTTCGAGATCCGCGCCATTCTGCGCGATGTCAATTACGTCGTGCGCGTAAAATCTGAAATCAACCACGAAATCGCCAAGGAATTTGCCGCCGCAGGGATCGAAATTCCGTTCCCGCAGAACGATATCTGGCTGCGTAACCCCGAGACGCTGAAAGGGTCTGCTGATGACAAAACCCCTGTTTCGTGACGATGCCTACCTGCGCGAGGCGACAGCAACTGTGCGCGACATCACTTCTGAGGGGGGGATCGTGCTGGATCAGGCGCTGTTTTATCCCACCTCTGGCGGGCAACCCGGCGACAGCGGCGTGCTGACATGGGCAGGTGCCAGTTTGGATATTGCAACGACGGTCAAGGGCGAGGGGGGCGATATCGTCCTGCTGCCCGCTGAACCTGCCCCGCTGCCTGCCATCGGGCAGGTGGTGCAGCAAAAACTGAACTGGGACCGCAGGCATCGGCATATGCGGGTTCATACCGCCTTGCATCTGTTGTCAGTGGTGATCCCTTTGCCGGTGACGGGCGGATCAATTGCTGCCGACAAAGGCCGGCTTGATTTCGATATGACCGACGCACCGGAAGATAAAGAGGCGCTGGAAAACGACCTGAACCGTCTGATCGCGTGCCATATGGCCGTGACGACTGAATGGATCACCGATGCCGAACTGGATGCGCAGCCTGATCTGGTGAAAACCATGTCGGTGCAGCCGCCGCGTGGATCGGGGCAGATCCGGCTGGTGCGGATCGGGTTGGGTCAGGAAACGGCCGATCTGCAACCGTGCGGCGGCACGCATGTCGGCAACACGGCGGAAATCGGGCGCGTGCGTCTGGGCAAGATCGAAAAGAAGGGCCGCCAGAACCGGCGTGTCTATCTGCATCTGGAGTAGGCGATGCGCTTTGTCATGGTGTTTATCGTCGCGGTCTTCGGTCAGGCGGCTGCTGCGCAAACCACACCGGGTTGTAACCCGACCCAGACCGCGATTGCGCGCGCAGCCCTTGATGACGCCAAATCGCTGACGATCAAGGCCGCAGCCGCCGTAGGGGATACAGGTGATTATGCCCGCTGGTTTGGTGATTACACCCCGCAAAATGCTGAAATCCTGCGGGCCAATCTAAAGGCAATCGCAACAGCGATCCGCACCGGGGCGGTTGTGATGCAATGCCAGTCCAGCCGCGATGCCGACTGCAGCGCTGGCGAATTTGCGTGGGTTTATCCGCACGAGCCTTACCGCGTCTATCTGTGTCCGCCGTTCTTTACCCTGCCGCATCTCACATCCCAGCGTCCACAAACACAGGCTGGCGACCTTGGCACGCGCGAGGGGACGCTGGTGCATGAAATCTCGCATTTCAACCCTGTCGCGCGGACGCATGACCATTGCTACAGCCGCAGGGAATGTAGCGCCATGGCGCAGCGCGATCCCGCGCGTGCGATCGAGAACGCCGACAGCTATCAATATTTCGTCGAGGATGTGACCTATTCGGCCAGACAACCGGTTGCCGGAAAAGCAGACCGATGAGGGGCGGGTCGTGGTTTCAACTTGTCGCGGTTCTGACCGCACTGGCCTTTGTCGCGCTGTTCGTGATCCTGCTGGTCAATAGCGCAGGCTATATCGGCACCTATGGTCTGGCACCTGATGCTGGTGCTGATTTCATGGCGCGGCGTGCGGCACCGATGTTTATCGGGCTTGCCGTTCTGCTGTGGTGGTTGCGGGATCTGCCCGCAGGCACAGCGCGTGACGGGGTTTGCTTTGGGATGGCGGCGCTGTGGTGCGGGATCGCTGTGACCGGACTGTATGAATTTGTGCGCGGGCAGGCGGGTTTTGCCATCGTCATCGCGGCGGCGGCGGAATTGCTGGCCGCTGCTGCGTTTTTGTGGGTGCGCAAGCGCTAGGGCTTGGGCTGTTTTTGGAACAAGTCGCGTTCTGCGGTTTCATTCAGCATCTGTTCGGTGTCGGGCAGACCTTCACGCGATAGCAGGATCGCGAAAGGGCGCAGGCCGGGAACATGGCTGCACACGACCAGCAGCATCACCATGATCGGCACCGACAGAAACATCCCGGGAATGCCCCAGACTGCGCCCCAGAAAGCCAGCGACAGGATGATCCCGAAGGACGACAGCCGCAATGCGCGGCCCATCAGCATCGGGTCAATGACATTGCCGTTCAGAAACTGGATGGCCGCTGCGATCAGGAAAACCGCAAGCGTTGTGTTGGAATCGCCCAGTTGCACATGGGTAACGAGCGCAATCAGACCCGTGGCCAGAATAGACCCGATGTTGGGAATAAAGTTCAGCACAAATGTGATGATCCCCATCGCCGTGGCCAGTTCCAACTGGAACGCGCGTGCCAGCAAATAGACCATACCGCCCGTGATGACCGAAATCACCGCCTTGACCAGCAGGTAATAGTTCACGCGGTGGATGATCGACTGGATGATCTTACGCACGCGTGCGGCCTGTCTTGTATCGCCGATAAAGTTTTCCAGCTTGGTTTCAAACCAGATCCGTTCGGCAAACAAAAAGCCCACGAACAGGATCACCAGCACCGTGGCCTGGGTGATTCCGCTGGCCTGACTGGCGGCGGTGCGCAGATAGCTTGACGCATCAATGGACCGCACTGCGTTGAATATCGCGGCCTCGCTATCCTCGCCCAGCCAGCTGAACATCGAGGCCACTGCAGAAGGCGCGCGTTCGGTGTAGGATAGGGTCGTAATCAAGACCGTGTTGATCTGCGCAAGCAGGACTGACGTCAACATCAGCAAGGCTGTGGCGATCAAGACCATGGCGGCAATACTGGCCACCGCATTGGGCACACGCAGCGGCCCGATCCGCTGGCGCGCGATAAAGTTGATCACGTCGCTGGTCAAACTGAACAGGATAATCGCTGTGGCAAGCGAGATCAGGATGAACCGTGCCTGCACCAGCAAGAAAAGCACCACCGCAAACGCGATAATCAACAGCGCACCGGTCTGCAGCCGTCCGGCATCGAGGCGCTTTTCAGGTGTCACGTTTTTGGGCGCCTCGT
>PUNR01000213.1 GCA_003551805.1 Loktanella sp. | reverse complement strand
CGCAGTCCCAAATGGTCCAGCAATGCCAGCATCCGCCGGTTCTGTGGCCATATCCACGACGGGCCAAGGTCAAACCCGCCGGGGGACAACACGCGCCCGCCGACACGGTCGCGGGCCTCGACCACGGTCACATCGCGCCCGTCTGCGATCAGCCGGACCGCCAAAGCAAGCCCCGACAACCCTGCCCCGACGATGCAGATGTCTGTCTGTGTGTTCACGAAGGCGCACCTGCCACATCACGCAAGTGGCCAGTTTTCGCCCATACCTTCGCCCCGTCCGGACCTGCCGACGCCAGAAATTCAGACCCGACTGGCAGGCGTAGCCAATCCCACCGCGTAAGGTGATCCGAACCGTCAGACAATCCACCGGAAATCACGAAAACCTCTAACCCGCCTGACGCATCAAGACGGCGTTCTGTGCCCGGTGCCCAGCGTTCCATGAATACCTGTTCGCGCGGGTCATTGTGCAAAACCAAAACGTCTACGCCTGCGCCCACATCGGTCCATTGCGCCTTGGTGCTGTCGATCTTGACCTCTGTCCGGTCGTGCGGGTCGAACTGGTGCAGCTTGACCAATATCGTTGCACCCTGCGCGGCGGCAGGCCGGTGCGAAGTAGCGGGCGGGTTGCGCACATATGATCCGGTCGGGAAATCGCCGGATTCGTCCTGAAAAGTGCCATCAAGGACCAGATATTCCTCGCCACCATCATGGGTATGGGCCGAAAATGCGCTGCCTGGGTCAAACCGCACGATGCTGGTTGCGCGGGCAACCTCTGCACCGATCCGGTCCAGCATCCTGCGGTGCACCCCGGCACTGGGCGATGCGACCCAGTCCTGTGTTGCATAGCGTACAATCGTGCGCTGGGTGAAATCGGCGTTTATACGCATAGCGTTACTGATCCTTTTGAAAACGTTTTTTCGGCTCACAGGTCAGGTGGGCTGTTGACCGCAAACTTCAACCTCAGCCGCGCAGACGTCAGACTTGTCGCCCACAAAGTCGCTTGCCGGATAAGACCGGTCGCAAGCAGAAAACTGCAGGTGAAAATGCGTCTTGCAAAACCGATGATGAACCTTAATGTGAACCAATGACAAATGGTTCAGAAACCTTGCCCGGCGACGTGTCCAATGCCAGCCACCAGAATGGTGCGGGTGATCAGGCTGCGCCGGGGGATAGCTCTGCCGTCGCACTGGAACGCCTGCGCGCGATATTGGCGTCACCCGGTATGGCACCGGGGCAGAAATTGCCGACCGAACGCGACCTGTCGGCACAGTTGGGTTTGGGCCGCCGTGAAATCAGACGCGCGCTAGAGGTGTTGGAAACCGAAGGGTTGATCTGGCGCAGGCAAGGGGCCGGTACGTTCACAGGCCCGCCGCAAGACACACCCCAGCCGCAAAGCAACGCCATCAGCGCCAGCCCCGCCGGGCTGCTCAACCTGATCGAGGCGCGATTGGCGCTTGAACCGTCGCTGGCACGACTGGCTGCGCTGCGTGCTTCGCCCGATATCCTGCGCCGGATCGCGACCTGCATCGACCGGATCGCCAGTGCCGAAGACGTCGACAGCGCCGATCTATGGGATAGCACCCTGCACCGCGAAATTGCGCAGGCTGCGGGCAATCCGTTGCTGTTGGCACTATATGACCAGTTGAACACCTGGCGGCACGACACTGGCCTGTTGCGGCTGCGCACCAGCCTGAACAACCGCCACCGGATGAGCGCGGGTTATGCCCAGACTGAACACCGCCGCATTCTGGCAGCGCTGGAAACGGGCGATGGTGCTGCCGCCGCACAGGCGATGCGCGATCATCTGACCGACCTGCACGCAGTCTTGCTGCAATATAACCAAGAGGAAATGACCGGCCATGACGTCTGAAGACGCCCAACCGACGCTGGAACTGCGCGATCTGTCGATCCGCTTTCACGGCCAGCCGATTGACCTGATTGACCGCGTCAGCCTGTCGATCAATCCCGGGCGCACACTGGCGCTGGTGGGGGAATCGGGTTGCGGCAAATCGGTGACATCGCTGGCAACAATGGGGCTATTGCCCAAGAAAGCCGCCACAGTCACCAACGGGCAGGTGTTGTTCCGGGGTGATAATCTGCTCGATTACAACACAACGCGGATGGAATCCCTGCGCGGCAACAGCATCGCGATGATCTTTCAGGAACCGATGACCGCACTGAACCCTGTCTTTACAATCGGCGAACAGGTCGCCGAAGCCGTGCGGCGTCACCGCAAATGTTCGACCGAAGAAGCCCGCGCCCGCGCGCTGGAAATGTTCGATCTCGTGCGTATGCCTGCCGCCGCCAAGCGTCTGGATGAATACCCGCATCAATTGTCGGGCGGTATGCGGCAACGCGTGATGATCGCCATGGCGCTGGCCAATGACCCCGCCTTGCTAATCGCAGATGAACCGACGACAGCGCTGGACGTGACCATTCAGGCGCAAATTCTTGATCTGATGCGCGATCTGCTACAGGAAACGGGCGCCGCGATGTTGATGATCACCCATGATCTGGGTGTCGTGGCTGAAATCGCGGATGATGTTGCTGTGATGTATGCGGGACGCGTCGTCGAATCCGGGTCTGTACAGGATATTTTCACCGATCCGCAGCATCCCTATACTTTGGGGCTGATGGGGTCGATGCCCGCTTTGTCGGGCCGCGTGCAAGGCGCGTCGCGTCTGATGACCATCCCCGGATCGGTGCCAGTGCCGGAAAACATGCCGCCGGGTTGTCGGTTCGCCACCCGCTGTCCTTTTGCCACGCCCGAATGCGACGCGGCCCGCCCTGCGGATGTGGCGATCACGCCGGATCATCTGGTTGCCTGCATAAAAGCACCCCTTGAAACCCATTTCGCCAAAGGTGCCGCATGACCGACCCGATCCTGACGACGAAAGACTTGCACAAAAGGTTCATCACCGGCTCTGGTCTGGTTGGCGCATCCACGACAATTCATGCGGTCAATGGCGTGTCGCTATCGGTCAACAAAGGCGAAACCTTTGCCATAGTCGGTGAATCCGGCTGCGGAAAATCGACCCTCGCACGGCTTTTGCTGCGCCTTCTTGATCCTACTGAAGGTGAGGTTGTTTATGACGGACAAGACCTGACAAAACTGCCCGCAGGTGAAATGCGCAAGCTGCGGTCGCAGATGCAATTCATCTTTCAGGACCCGTTTTCATCCCTCAACCCCCGCATGACGGTCGAGGCGATCGTGGGCGAGCCTTTGTTAATCCACACCAAGCTGAACCGCAAAGAGCGCCGCGAAAAGGTGGCTGATCTGTTGCGCAAGGTCG
Organism: Loktanella sp.; assembly: GCA_003551805.1. Taxonomy (GTDB): domain Bacteria; phylum Pseudomonadota; class Alphaproteobacteria; order Rhodobacterales; family Rhodobacteraceae; genus Yoonia. The sequence continues at coordinate 5,979 of PUNR01000213.1, read as the reverse complement.
GGCTGCGGCCCGATTATGCCGACCGCTATCCGCATGAATTTTCCGGCGGTCAGCGGCAGCGCATCTGCGTGGCGCGCGCGCTTGCGTCTGGTCCGAAACTGCTGATCGGGGATGAACCCGTATCGGCGCTGGATGTGTCGGTGCAGGCGCAGATCGTGAACTTGCTCGAAGACCTTAAGGATGATTTCGGCCTGACGCTGATTATCATCGCGCATGACCTGTCGGTAATCCGGCACATGGCCGACCGTGTGGCGGTGATGTATCTGGGCGAGGTCGTCGAACTGGCCACGACCGAGGAATTGTTTCAGTCCCCGCGCCACCCTTATACCCGCGCCCTGCTGACCGCGATTCCCGTGCCGATGCCGGGCGGTCGCGGGCCCATGGCGGCCTTGGGCGGGGATATTCCATCACCTGCCAACCCGCCTTCGGGCTGCAAATTCCACACACGTTGCCCGCATGCCACGGACATCTGCAAGACAACGCACCCTGCGCTGGACACAGCCGGGGCGCATCAGACCGCCTGTCACCACTGGCAAGACCTGCCAGCCATGGGGGCAGACGCTGTCGCCACTGCACCGCGCAGTGCGGCAACCGAAGCGCGCTTTGCGCTCTACCGCGAGGCAGCCAGCAAGGCTGCCAATCAATAAACGTCAACCAACCGGGAGTTTCCAATGAGAATAACCACCCTGATGACCACGCTGCTTAGCACTGTTGCCTTAGGCAGCATGGCCGCAGCCGCCGATCTAAGGATTGGCCTGAACGAAGACCCGGATTCGCTTGATCCGGCACAGTCGCGGACGTTCGTGTCGTCGCTGGTTTATGAATCGCTGTGTGACCGGCTGTTCAACACCAATATCGACATGGAAATCATCCCCGAACTTGCGACCGACTGGTCTTGGTCCGAAGATGGTCTGACACTGACGATCAACCTGCGCGAAGGCGTGACCCACCACGATGGCACGGCATTCAACGCTGAAACTGCCGCCCGCGTGCTGGATCGCAACATGAACATGCCCACCAGCAACCGCCGGGCAGAATTGTCGTCCATCGACACTGCCGAAGCGACCGGTGAACACGAACTGACGCTGACCCTGAACGGCCCCGACGTGACCTTACTGGCGCAACTGGCGCACCACGCAGGCCGGATGTATTCGCCTGACGCAGCCGAGGCTGCGGGCGACCGCTTTGGCGCCGCCCCCGTCTGCACCGGTCCTTATTCTTTCGCGCAGCGCGTCGAAGGTGACCGGATCGTGCTGGAAAAATTCGCTGATTACTGGGAAGCGGATGAATATCATTATGACCGCGTGATCTATCAGCCGATCCCCGACACGACAGTGCGTCTGGCCAATGTGCGTTCCGGCGATCTGGACATGATCGAACGGACCGCCCCGTCCGACGTGCCAAGCATCCGCGATGACGCCCGCCTGCAATTGTTCGAAGTGGCCAACATCGGCTATCAGGGTATCACAATCAACATCGGCAACGGTCCCCGTTCCGAAGGCCCGCTTGGTTCGGACGCGCGTGTGCGTCAGGCCTTGTCGCTGTCCATCGACCGCGAAGCACTGAATCAGGTGGTGTTCGAAGGCCAGTATGTCGTCGGCAACCAATGGGCCGCACCCGGCACCACATGGTATGACGAAAGCGATCCAGTGCCTGCACGCGACGTTGAACGCGCGCGCGAATTGCTGGCCGAAGCTGGCGTGGAAACGCCCCTGCGCATCGAGATGCAAACCGGCAACGCACCAGTTGCCATGCAACAGGGTCAGGTAATTCAGGCCATGGCTGCCGATGCAGGTTTCGAGATCACGCTGCGCGCGACCGAATTTGCGACTTTGCTGTCTGAAAACGTGCAGGGCAATTTCGATATGTCGCAGCAAGGCTGGTCCGGCCGGATCGACCCCGACGCCAATATCAGTGCCTTTGTCGGCAGTGATGGTGCAAACAACGACCAGCACTACCGCAACGAAGAAGTCGACGCACTGCTGGCACAGGCCCGCGCCGAACCTGATCCAGAGGCCCGCAAGGCGCTTTATGACCAGACCCGCGCGATCCTGAAAGAAGAACTGCCGCTGATCTATTTGTACCACATCAAATATTTCTACACCCTGCGTGACGGCATCGACGGGTTCGAACCATATGCCGACGGCATCATCCGTCTGCGTGGCGTGTCCGGCTAAACCATAGCCACATCATGACTGTCCCGTCCGCATCCCAGCGGGCGGGACCCATCCAGAAAGGGCCTCGCCAAGATGCTGCGCTACATCGCCAACCGCGTGCTGATTGCTATTCCGACGCTGCTTTTGGTGTCGATCTTCGTATTCATGCTGCAAAAACTGCTGCCCGGCGACCCGATACTGGTGCTGGCCGGCGAAAGCCGTGACCCCGAAACAATCGCCTTTCTGCGCGAACAATACCGGCTGAATGATCCGCTGATCATGCAATATCTTTACTGGCTGATGGATGTGCTGCGCGGTGATCTGGGTATTTCGCTGCGCACCGGATTGCCGGTAACGGAACTGATCGCGCAAAAGCTGCCCGTGACGCTGCAACTGGCGGTGATGTCGATGATCTTTGCCACGCTGATCGGGATTCCCGCAGGCGTGATGTCCGCCGTCCGCAAGGGCACGTTTTGGGATTATCTGGCGAATTTCGTGGCCCTGTCGGGCCTGTCGATCCCGAATTTCTGGCTCGGGATCATGATGATCTTGCTGATTTCGGTCAATCTGGGGTGGTTGCCTGCGTCGGGCTATGAATCGCCTTGGGTCGATCCGGTGCGCAGTTTCCAGACCATGCTGATGCCCTCTATCGTGCTGGGTACAGCGCTGGCCGCGACGCTGATGCGGCACACGCGGTCGTCGATGCTGGGTGTGTTGCAGGCCGATTATGTCCGCACTGCCCGCGCAAAAGGCTTGCGCGAGAAGGTCGTGATCCGCCGTCATGCCTTTCGCAATGCCTTGCTGCCCATTGTCACGCTGTCGGCGATCATGTTCGGCGAATTGCTGGCCGGCGCGGTCCTGACCGAGCAGATTTTCACCATCCCCGGGTTTGGCAAGATGATCGTGGATGCCGTGTTCAACCGTGATTACGCGGTCGTGCAAGGTGTCGTTCTGGTCACCGCGACCGGGTTTATCCTGATTAACCTATTGGCGGATGTGGCCTATGTCCTGCTCAACCCCCGCATGAGGGCCACGATATGACTGCTGCTGTGACCTTGACTGCTGATGCAGCCCCAGCGCCGCGGCGCAACCGCACATGGGGCAAGCTGAAAAAGAACAAAAGCGCCATGGTCGGCGGCTTTGTTGTTGTGGCGTTTATCATCATCGCACTGCTGGCCCCGATCCTACCGATCCCCGACCCGACCCTGACCGATTGGGGCAAGATCCGGTTGGCACCGTCCGCCGAACACTGGATGGGCACGGATGAAATCGGGCGCGATATTCTGTCCCGCATGGTCTGGGGCGCTCGTGCGTCACTGATGGCCGGTGTGATCTCGGTTCTGATCGCGATGGCGGTTGGCGTGCCCTTGGGTGTGATCGCGGGCTATTTCGGCGGCTGGACCGACCAGATCATCGCACGCGCCACCGATGCGCTGCTGGCGATGCCGTTCCTGATCCTTGCCATCGCGCTTGCGGCTTTTCTTGGGCCAAGCCTGACCAATGCGATGATCGCGATTGGCCTGTCGGCGGTGCCGATCTTTATCCGCCTGACGCGCGGCCAAGTCCTGTCGGTCAAGACCGAGGATTACGTCGAAGGTGCGCGCGCCATCGGGCTAGGCCACACGCGGATCATGTCGCACTACATCCTGCCAAATGTATTCCCGCCTATTCTAGTACAGGCCACGCTAACCATTGCCACCGCGATTATTGCTGAAGCGGCATTGTCGTTCCTTGGCCTTGGCCAACAAGCGCCACAACCCAGCTGGGGGTCGATGCTGGCCACCGCGCGGAATTTCCTGTCACAGGCCCCGTGGATGGCGCTGTGGCCCGGTGCGGCGATTTTTATGGTCGTGATGGGCTTTAACCTGCTTGGCGATGGCCTGCGTGACGCGCTTGATCCGAAGGAAAACTGATGCCCCATGATACTGCGGCGACCGGGGCTATCGCCTCGACCCATTACCTTGCGACCGAGGCGGGCGCGCAGATTCTGCGTGATGGTGGCAATGCTTTTGACGCCGCCGTTGCTGCGGGACTGGTGCTGCAAGTGGTCGAACCGCATCTGAACGGACCGGGCGGTGATCTGCCCGCGATCTTGTGGAAAGATGGCAAAGCGACAGTGCTTTGCGCGCAAGGGGCGGCACCCGCGGGCGCGACAATCGCGCATTACCGCGCGCAAGGGCTGGAGTTGATCCCCGGTGACGGGCTGCTGGCGACGGTCATTCCCGGTGCCTTTGATGGCTGGATGCTGATGTTGCGCGATTACGGCACGATGGAACTGGCCGACGTCATGGCCCCGGCGATTGATCTGGCCGCAAACGGGCATGTGATGCTGGACCGTGCCGTTGATACCATTGCTGGGCTGGCGGATTTCTTTGGTGAACATTGGCCTAGTTCGGCACAGGTCTGGCTGCCGGATGGCAAACCGCCGGTGAAAGGTGCGGTGTTCAAGAACCCCGATCTGGGCGCGACTTGGCAGCGCGTTGTGACCGAGGCGCAAGGGCCGAGCCGCGAAGCGCGGATTGATGCCGCACGCGATTGTTTCTATCGCGGCTTTATCGCGGAACGGATCGGCGCATTTTGTGCCAACACACATGCGATGGATGCCAGCGGGACCCCGCATACCGGTATGCTGAACGCCACGGATATGGCCGGATATGCTGCACATTTCGAGGCCCCGCAGACCTTTGACTATCACGGCTGGACCATCGCCAAAACCGGACCTTGGGGGCAAGGGCCGATGCTGTTGCAGACGCTGGCCCTGCTCGCGGGCGACGATCTGGCAGCGCTGGACCCGCTGGGGGCGGATTTCGCGCATCTTGTGATCGAGGCGCAGAAACTGGCGCTTGCAGACCGAGAGATTTATTACACCGACCCTTTGCACACATCCGTACCGATGGATGCGCTGCTGTCCACCGCCTATAACACCGCCCGCCGTGCCTTGATTGGCACGAAGGCGAGCCATGATCTGCGCCCCGGCACGGTTGATGGTTATGATGCGCAGGTCACGCAAATGCAGGCGATGCTTGACCGGCTTAGCCTGCCAGAAGGCGCGGTATACGAACCCACGATGGCGCATCTGGCAACCCAGCCGCGCGGCGATACCGTGCATCTGGATGTCATCGACAAGGACGGCAATATGGTTTCTGCCACACCGTCGGGCGGGTGGCTGCAAAGCTCGCCGATCGTGGCGGGGCTGGGGTTTTGCCTGAATTCGCGCGCGCAGATGTACTGGCTGGATCAGGACGCCGTTGGCGCACTGGCGCCGGGCAAACGGCCACGCACGACCTTGTCGCCCAGCCTTGCATGGCATCGCGACGGGCGGCGGATCAGCTTTGGCACACCCGGCGGCGACCAGCAGGACCAATGGCAATTGCTGTTCTGGCTACGCCATGTGCATCACGACATGGACCTGCAACAGGCTGCTGATGCGCCAATGTTTCACACCACGCATATGCCCGCATCATTCTATCCCAGATCGCGGCAACCGGGCGGTGTCGTTGCAGAGGCCGACCTGCCAGAAACTACGCTAAGCGCGCTGGAACAGGCGGGCCATATCGTGACCCGCGTGCCATCCGGCAGCGTCGGACGGATCACCACTGCCGCGCGCAGTGCTGACGGGCGGCTTAGCGCGGCAGCAACATCGCGGACCCCGCACGGCCGGGCAATTGTTCTGGGCGATGACCGGCAGACTGACTAAGTCAGCTTGCGTTTGCGTTATCCGCGAGGCGCAGGAAAAAATCTGTCACCTCTTGCGAGGTAGCGCGATCCACAGCGGCACCTGCAATTTCGGCCTGTGACCAGATCCACGTCTGTGCCGGATCAT
>PUNR01000371.1 GCA_003551805.1 Loktanella sp. | reverse complement strand
GCCGATCTGGTGCTGTTTGACCCCGACGCACCGTTCCAGTTGGACCGGACCACATTGCAATCAAAATCCAAAAACACCCCGTTTGACGGCGCGCGCTTGCAAGGCCGCGTGATCGGCACATGGGTGGACGGCACCCGCATCTGGGGGGACGCATGATGCCAGTCATCGAAAGCAGCCTTGTTATTTTGACCCTTTGGGGTGCCGTTGGCTATCTGCTCGGGTCGATCCCCGGCGGCGTGATTATGGCGCGGTTGATGGGACTGGGAAACCTTCGCGATATCGGGTCAGGCAATATCGGCGCGACAAACGTCCTGCGCACCGGCAATAAAAAAGCTGCCGCGCTGACGCTGGTGTTTGACGCAGGCAAGGGCGCTGTCGCCGTGCTCGTCGCGCGCCAGTTCGCACCCGAAGACGCCGTGCAACTTGCGGCGCTGATGGCCTTTGTCGGCCATTGCTTTCCGGTCTGGCTGCGCTTCAACGGCGGCAAAGGTGTCGCGACCTATCTGGGCATCCTGCTGGCGCTGGTCTGGCCAATGGGCCTTGCCGCCTGCGCAATCTGGCTTGTTACTGCGGTCATCACACGGTTTTCATCGCTCGCCGCTTTGGTCGCCGCAGGCGTGCTGCCGGTTATGATGATAGCCACCGGATTTGCCGATAGCGCGGTCCTTGCTGTACTGCTGGCCCTGCTGATCTACGCGCGGCACTGGGGCAATATCAAGCGTCTGCGCGCCGGAACCGAAGGCAAGATCGGGGCGAAATGACCCGACACCTTCCCCGCGGGGAAGAAACCGAAAACCTTCCCCGCGGGGAAGGTTTCAGCTGCCTTGTTGAAAATACGCCCGCGCCAAGCGCACAGGTTCAATAGCTGTAAGCCTGATAAATCCGGTCCAGATCACCCGCCCAATCGCCGTGATAATGATCCAGCAATTCATCCGCCGGGGTCTTGCCAGTCTCGACGGTTTCTTTCAGCGCGTTCAGGAAATGCGTCTCGTCGGGCACCAGACCGCCCGCACCGGGCAGGGCGCGCGATTTCAATCCGGCCTCTGCGATGGCCACCACCTCGCGCGCCAGATCGTGCATGTTGATGCCGTCGACCTGCGCCTGCAGCCCGTCAACCGATGCCGCAACGCGCAAGGCTTCGCGCTGTTCGGCGGTCCAGTTCTTGCACAGATCCCATGCCGCATCCAAAGCGGTCTGGTCATACATCAATCCGGTCCAGAACGCAGGCAACGCACACAGCCGCCGCCAAGGGCCACCGTCCGCACCGCGCATCTCGATGTATTGTTTCATCCGCGCTTCGGGGAAGACGGTGGTCAGGTGATCGGCCCAATCCGACATCAGCGGCTTTTCACCCGGCAGCGCGGGCAATTCACCTTTCAGAAAGTCGCGGAACGACATGCCCAGCGCATTGATGTATTTTCCGTCGCGATAGACGAAATACATCGGCACATCGAGAACCCATTGCACCCAAGCCTCGAACCCGAAACCTTCCTCGAAAATAAACGGCACCATACCAGTGCGTGCGGCGTCCAGATCACGCCAGATCCGTGCGCGCCATGATTTGTGGCCGTTCACCTTACCTTCAAAGAATGGAGAATTTGCAAACAATGCGGTCGCTACAGGCTGCAACGCCACGCCGACGCGCATTTTCTGGACCATATCGGCCTCTGACCCGAAATCGAGGTTGACCTGCACGGTGCAGGTCCGGCGCATCATCGCGGTGCCCATCGTGCCCACCGATTGCATATAGCTGTCCATCAGCTTGTAACGGCCCTTGGGCATCAGCGGCATCTGGTCATGCGTCCAGACCGGTGCCGCCCCCAGACCGATAAAGCGCACGCCAATCTCGTCTGACACGGCTTTCACCTCGGCCAGATGGCTGTTCACCTCGTCACAGGTCTGGTGGATGGTTTCCAAAGGCGCACCCGACAATTCCAGCGCACCGCCCGGTTCAAGACTGACATTGGCACCATCCTTGGTCAGGCCGATGATCTTACCGTCTTCTTCAACGCGGTCCCAGTTGAACCGGCTGTGCAAGGCTTCCAGCACTGCCTTGATCGACCGGTCACCGTCATAGGGCAATGGCAGAAGACTATCCGCGCAATAGCCGAACTTTTCATGCTCGGTCCCGATACGCCACTGGTCCTTGGGCTTGCAGCCTTTGGCCAGCAATTCGGCCAGTTGGTCGTGATGTTCGATCGGGCCAGCGCCGGATTGGGGGATGGACATCGGGAAGGCTCCGTTCAATGGATCAGAATGTTATCGCTGACCTGCACCAGTGCATCTGTCAATGCAAGACAGGACGCGCCCGCGACCATACAATCACCTGCGCATCAGGTGTGCGTTCCAGCACATCCAGCACCGCAGCTGTCTTGATTCCCGGCAGGCCCGCGAAAATATCGAACAAATCATCTGCCCCCGCCGCATTGACAGGAATGGCGATGCGCTGCCCGCCGACGCCGGACAGGATCCAGCTTGGGTCTGGGTGGCTGGTCGGGTCAAGCGTCAGCTGCGTCAGATCGTCCACATCCATGATCCCGCCATCCAGCGGCCCGAAATAAGCCAGCCTGCGTTCACGCACCTGCACGACACCGGGGCCGTCACCGTCCCCCGCGAACCGTGCGCGCTGCACAGCCGCGGCACCCCAGAACACCCCGATCGCAACGATCAGATAGCCAAGCCAGACATTCATACCTGCTGCATTCAGTCCCCACCACAGACCGAAGATCGCCACGGCACCCGCCGCCAGTACCTCGCGCCAGCGCCACAGAAAAGCGCGCGCCTCGGGGCGAAAGAAATCAGCCATGAATCACCTGTGGCTGGCTATAAAGGCTGACACCGAACTGCCCGATCCGCTGAAAACCGATGGATTGGTAAGCGCGCGACGCGGCATCCGACGCAGCAAACAGGAACGCCTGCGCCTTGCGTGCCTGTTCCAGATGCAGCGCGACGGCACGCCGCGCCAGCCCCCGCCCGCGCAGAAGGGGTGGTGTGTAGACACCGCCCACCTGCACCGCATCGGGTTGGCGCGCGTTAAAGCCGGTCATCGCCATGGGCGTATCCCCTTCGTACAACAGACGATGGCTGTCTGCGGCAATATAGCTGTCGATATCCTTGATCGCGGTAGCATCCACATCCTCGCCCGGTAGGGGTAGCGTTTCCAACAGATAGGCACGCCGCCAGCCGATAACCAGATCACGCGGGCCAGCGGACAAGGGCCGCAGGCTGAACCCCGTAACATCGGGCATCACCAGATCGCAAAGCGCCAAGGCATAATGCGGCTCGACCGTGCGTAGCCCTGCCGCATCCGCCAGACCCAATGCTGACTCCAGCCCTGTGACCTGATCGGCAGCGCCCAGAATCCCGATGATGTTTTTACCCAGCAAGGCCTGTCGCAATGCGGCCCATGGCTGGTGCGGGCAATTGGGAAAAATCATACCGCCATCGGTCACGCCTGCGACATCGCGCAAAGCACCGCCCTGCCGGTCCACCCAAAAGGTCATCGCGCGGTGATGTCCGCCCGCCATGCCAAAGCTGTCGAGATTGGACAAAGGAAACATCGCAGTGGACAGATGGGCCTGCAGAAACGCCACAATCTCTGCACGGTCCGCGTCACCGGCGCGGATCATCCCCAATCACCCAATGCGTTCTGCCATAAGGTCAACGCTGCCACTGCTGCGGTGTCAGCACGCAGGATACGCGGGCCAAGACTGACCGCATGGGCAAAGGGCAACGCGTGCAGGCGCGCGCGTTCGGCGGGTGAAAACCCGCCTTCGGGGCCAATCAGGATCGCCCAAGGCCCCGGCAGATCGGGCAAGCCAACTGGGGCGCCGATTTCAGCCTCGTCGCAGAACATCAACTGGCGGTCATTCGGCCAATCGGCCAGCAAACGGTCAAGTTTCACCAGATCAGCGACAGGCGGCACAAAGGTGCCACCACATTGTTCGGCGGCTTCGACAGCATGGGCCTGCAATTTATCCTGTCGGATGCGGTTCGCGGCCTGCGTGAATTCGGTTTGCACCGGTATGATCCGCGCAGCCCCAAGTTCGACCGCCTTTTCCACAATAAAGGCCGTGCGTTCCTTGCGGATCGGCGCAAAGACCAGCCACAGGTCAGGCGGCAATTGCAAATCGCGGGTCTGCACCTGACAGACCAGCACGCCCCCCTTGTTGCCCGCCTTTTCGACGACAGCATCCCATTCGCCATCGCGGCTGTTGATAAGGGAAATCACGTCGCCCGCCCCCAGCCGCATCACCCCGAACAGGTAATGCGCCTGATCACGGTTCAGCGGAACCGATTGCCCTACCCCCAAGGGGTGATCTACATAAAGCCGGACCTTGGATGCCATAAAGCGGACCATATGACCCAAAACAGCCAGACACCAGAGCCCGCGGGCACAGTCGCAGATGCCGTCGCCGGAAACTGGGTGGACCGGTTTGCACCGGTGCAAACCCGCCCCTATCTGCGGCTGTCGCGCGCTGACCGGCCCATCGGGACGTGGCTGCTTTACCTGCCTTGTCTATGGGCGCTGGCGCTGGCGGTGCTGGCGACGGGGACATTCACGCCATTTGCTGTCTGGATCATCGCAGGCTGCGGAATCGGTGCTTTTTTGATGCGCGGCGCAGGTTGCACATGGAACGACATCACCGACCGCGATATCGACGGGTCAGTTGCACGAACAAGGTCACGGCCAATCCCGTCCGGGCAGGTCAGCGTCAAAGGCGCGGTCGTCTGGATGGTATCACAGGCCTTGGTCGCCTTTGTGATCCTGCTGACCTTCCCGCCTTTCGCTATTGCGCTGGGCATCCTCGCGCTGTTGCCGGTGGCGATCTATCCTTTCGCCAAGCGGTTCACCTGGTGGCCGCAGGTGTTTCTGGGGCTGGCTTTTAACTGGGGGGCATTGCTGGCATGGGCGGCCTATACCGGCAGCATCGGGGCCGCGCCTGTGCTGTTGTATCTGGCGGGCATCGCGTGGACATTGTTCTATGACACGGTCTACGCCTATCAGGACGCAGAGGATGACGCGCTGATCGGCGTCAAATCGACCGCGCGGCTGTTTGGCAGCGATGCGCGCTGGTGGTTGCGGTTGTTTCTGACGCTGACGGTGATTCTGTTCGGGGCGGCTGTGGTCTTTGCAACTTACGATAGGTCAATCCTGTCACTGCTGATCGCACTGGGCGGGCCATGGGCACTGGGCTGGCATCTGACGTGGCAGTTGCAGCGGTTTGATGCCGACGACAACGACCGTTTAATCCATATTTTCCGGTCAAACCGCGACGCCGGGCTGATCCCTCTGCCGTTTTTTGCGCTCGCGTACTTGCTTTGATTGAACCCGCGCGCCGCAGGGCTTATGCAGGCGCGGGACAAACGAAACGGATATAAATGCGCCTTTCAGCTATCTTCATTCGCATTCTTGCATTCAGCGTTGCTGCCGCCGGGTCTGTGGCCGCTGCACAACTGACCGTCGCCACAGTCGAGGACCGTTCAGTCGAGGCTGTGCAAATAACCTTGGCCGAAGATGGCCACGATTGGGCCGATGTGCTGGGCGACGGGCTGCAAGTGATCCTTGAAGGGACAGCCCCGACCGAGGCCGTGCGCTTTCGCGCTGTCGCCGCTGCGGGCACCGTGGTCGATGCAAGCCGCGTGATCGACAATATGTCCGTCGTTGATCAGGCCGCCTTTGACCCGCCCGCGTTCAAGATCGAAATTTTGCGCAATGACAGCGGCGTGTCACTGATCGGGCTGATCCCCGAGGCCACGAACCGCGATGCGCTGGCACGCCAGATCACGCGGATTGCAGGCGGGCAGAACGTGACCGACCTGTTGGAAACCGGTGATTATCCGATGCCCGAAACATGGCGCCCCGCCGTGGATTTCGCACTGATCGCGCTGGAAATGTTGCCGCGCTCCAAAATCTCGGTCAGTGCCACACGGGTGACGGTGAACGGTATTTCCGACAGCAGCGCCGAAAAACGCAGACTAGAGGCAGCGCTTGCTGCGCGTCGGCCTGACGGCGTCACTCTTGCCGTAGAAATCAGCGCGCCACGTCCCGTCATTTCGCCATTCACGGCGCGCTATATCCTTGACGAATTCGGGCCGCGTTTTGACGCCTGCGTTGCCGACACGGACGAAACCCGCGACCAGATTATCGCAGCCGCTAATGCGTCGGGCCTAGAGGGGCGCGTGAATTGCATCCTTGGGCTGGGGGCACCGTCACAGGATTGGGGCCAAGCGGTCGTTCTGGCGATTGGCGCGATCACTGATCTGGGCGGGGGCACTGTCACGCTTGCCGATACCGACGTTGTACTGGTCGCCGATCCCGGCACACCTCAGGACGTTTTTGATAATGTGGTTGGCGTGCTGGAAAACAGCCTGCCCGGTGCTTTTGCCTTGTCCGCAGAATTACCGCCAATGCCCACTGCCGTTGAAGAAAACGACGACGCGCCACGTTTCACCGCCACGCTTAGCCCTGAAGGTGCCGTGCAATTGCGCGGACGTGTGCCTGATGAAATGGCCAATCTTGTTGCGCGCAACTTTGCTGCGGCCAAGTTCGGCCAGAACAATGTCACAATGGGCACACGCATTGCGGAAAACCTGCCGCAGGGCTGGTCAGTGCGCGTTCTGGCGGGCATCGAGGCTTTGTCAGAATTGTCCAATGGTTCGGTCATCGTCGACGCTGACAATATGGTCATCCGCGGCAATACCGGCAACGAAGATGCACCTGCTGAAATATCCCGCCTGCTGATCGAAAAACTGGGCCAAGGTGTCGATTTCGAACTGAACGTCACCTACGTCGAAGAGCTTGACCCCGTCGCTGGTTTGCCGTCGCCCGAACAATGCATCGCCCAGATCAAGACAATCACCGAAGGCCGCAAAATCACCTTTGACCCCGGTTCTGCCAGCATCACTTCTGCCGGGCAGCCGATCATCGACGATATCGCCGAAGTCCTGCGCCTTTGCGGTGATCTGCGGGTGCGCGTTGCCGGTTACACCGACAGTCAGGGTCGCGAAGAAATGAACCTGCGCCTGTCACAAGACCGCGCTGATGCTGTCCTGACCGCCCTGCGCAGCCGCCGCGTGCCTGTTTCCACCTTCGAGGCAGTAGGCTATGGTATCGCTGATCCTATTGCCGACAACGCCACCGAAGAAGGCCGCGAGGCAAACCGCCGGATTGAATTCAGCCTGATCCTGCCCGAAGATGAGGCAGGGTCAAACGATGAAACAGCGACCGAAGAGCTTGAAACCGACGACGAAACCCCGCAAGACGGTGAAGTCGCCGGAGATTAAGTAAAGGCCAGACGTTGAACAGAACCGAATTCATCATCGCGACCGCGGTCATTCTGTTTGTGGCCTTTGCACTTGGCTGGTTCGCAAGCTGGCTGATCAACCGTTTTACACGGGTGACCACATCGGAAATCGGTGAGCTGGATAAAATGGCCCAAGCCCTGCACGAGGCCGAAGAAACCCGCGATCAGGCCATCACCTATCTGCAGCAACGCGAGGCAGAGATGACCAACCAGCTATCCCAGACCGAGGCCGAATTGCGCGCCGCGATGGATGGCCTGCGCGAGGCCCGCCGCGAGGCAGAGGAACTGCGCGGTTACATCGAACGTCAGCACGCGGGATAAGCCAGATGCCCACAACATTGATCGTTCTGGCACATCCAGAGCCACGGTCCTTCAATGCGCAATGGGCACAGGCAAGTGCCGCGGCAAGCGCCGCGCAAGGCCATGACGTGATCTGGTCCGACCTTTACGCGATGGGCTTTGATCCCGCCGAACACCCCCGGCATTACGACACCGCCGCAGATGTGCCGTTCGACCCGCTCAAGGCGCAGCAAAACGCCGCCGCGACCACCCTGCCCCACGATATCGCGGCAGAGGTCGACAAACTGCGCCGCGCCGACCGGATCATATTTCACTTTCCCATGTGGTGGTTTTCGCCACCCGCTATGCTCAAAGGGTGGTGCGACCGCGCCCTGACCCACGGCGCCCTGCACACCACAGCCACCCGTTTCGACACCGGCCTGCTGAAGGGCAAGAAGGCGCTGCTATGCGTCACCACCGGATCAAGCGCCGATGAAAGCGCCCATAACGGCAAGGAAGGTGACGTGAACCTGCTGCTGTGGCCGCTCGCCTATACCTTGCGCTATGTCGGTCTGACGGTGCTGCAACCTGTTTGCGTCCACGGCGTGCATGGCTATCACCGGGGCGACCGCGCGACGGCGCTGGCCGACAGGCTCGGCACTGTTTTGGCGCAGCAATCAAAACTGATCGCGGATTTCGATACATTGCCAGAAATCGCTTTCAATGCCGACAAGGATTTCGATGCGCAGGGAAGGTTGATGGAAAACAAGCCAAGCCACTCACCCTTCATCCGGCACCAGCCGTAGGGCGGGGTTCAACCCGCCACCATCCCGCATGGTCGGGGAAAACCCCGACCTACCTTGGCGCTGCGGCCCGCCGCAACCTGTCGTTGATCGCCCGCCCCAGACCGTGGTCGGGGATCGGGGTGACGGCGATCTGCTTGGCACCCATTGCGTCCAGTTGGTGAAGACAGTCGAAAAGGTGCGCCGCGGCCTCGACCAGATCACCAGCGGGCGACAGGTTCAGATCAGCGTCAACGGGGCCAAAGCCCAGCATGACTTCGTCCGGCTGACGCTCTGTCGCATTCAGTCGGACGTGCCCTTGAGGTGCATAATGTGACAGCAACTGACCGGGGGATGTCGGTGCGTCGGGGTTTTCGGATGTGGTCAAAGGCTGGCCCAGACAGGCCGCAATCGCCTCTGACGGGATGCCGCCTGCGCGCAACAGCGCGGGGGTGCCGATGCAGGATACGATGGTGGATTCCACGCCCACCTGACAAGGCCCACCATCGACCAGCGCGTCGATCCTGTCACCCAGCCCGTCATGCACATGTGCCGCTGTCGTCGGGCTGATCCGGCCGGAAGGGTTCGCCGAGGGTGCCGCAAGCGGCCCGCCAAAAGCAGCCAGCAACCCCGCAGCCACCGGATGGTCCGGCACCCGTACAGCAATTGTGTCCAGCCCAGCGGTGACCAGTTTTGATATCCCCGCCCCCGCACGCAACGGCAGTACCAGCGTCAGGGCACCGGGCCAGAACGCAGCGGCAAGACGCAATGCGTCTTCGTTGAATTCGCAGATCTGTTGTGCGGCATTCAAGCTGGGCAGATGCACGATCAACGGGTTGAAACTCGGGCGGCCTTTGGCAGCAAATATGCCTGCGACAGCACTGTCGTTGCGCGCATCGGCCCCAAGGCCATAGACTGTCTCTGTGGGAAAGGACCCCAGACCACCCTGCGTCAGT
>PUNR01000229.1 GCA_003551805.1 Loktanella sp. | reverse complement strand
GGCGATAGCCGATCAGGGGTTTTTCTATGTACAAGGTGCAGGCGGTGATCCCGCGCTTAGCCGCCGTGGTGATCTTTACCGCGATGCAGATGGGTTCCTGCGCAATGGCGCTGGCGAGGCGATGCTGAACCCCGATGGCGCGCCGATTGAACTGCCCATCTATCGCGCGATCAGTATCAGCGATATCGGCGAGATTTTCGTCACCCCCCCCGGCGATGACAATGCCGCGCCGGAACTGGCGGGGGTGCTGGCAACTGTCATGCCCGACCCTGATCTGCGCCTGACCAAAGGCGTTGACGGCCGCATCCGCCAGCCTGACGGTACTTTGCCCGCCCCCGACGGGCGCGCCACCGTGCTGCAAGGGATGATCGAGGGCAGCAATGTCAATCCGGTGGCGGAAATGCTGTCCACCATGCAGACCCAGCGCCAGTTTGAACTGGGGATGCGTGTCATTCTGGCCGCGCGCACACTGGACGAAGCAGGGGCGCGCGTTCTGCAAGCACCCGAAGGGTGAATTGGCACGGCACTTGCTCTGACATTGGCAGATGATGCAATGAAAGGCGATGCCGATGTCTTCGAATGTGATGCATGTGGCCAAGACCGGGCTGAACGCCCAGCAGGCCCGGATTCAGGTGATTTCCAATAATCTGGCCAATGTGAATACCACAGGGTTCAAGCGCGACCGTGCCAATTTTGAAACCCTGATGTATCAGACGTGGCGTCCCGCAGGGGCGCAGACCGCCGAAGGCACGCAAGCCACATCCGCGACCACTATCGGCACTGGCGTCCGGCTGGTCAGCACGGAAAAGATCTATACCCAAGGCAATATGACCATGACCGAAAACGCCCTTGATGTGGCGATTGACGGGCGCGGGTTTTTGCAGGTGCTGATGCCGAACGGCCAGACCGGCTATACCCGTAATGGCATCCTGTCGCAGAATGCCGAAGGCACGCTGACCACAACCAGCGGCTATGTGATCCAGCCCGAAACCCAGATCCCCGCCGATGCCACCAGTATCACCATTTCGCGTGACGGTATCATCAGCGTCACCCGCCCCGGCGAGATCGAGGCAGAAGAGGTCGGGCAGCTGATCCTGGCGCAATTCCCCAATCCGCGCGGGCTTCAGCCTGTGGGTGAAAACTTGCTGGTTGCCACGCCAGCCAGCGGCGCCCCGATCGAAGGCGCCCCGATGGCCGACGGCATGGGTGATCTGGTGCAAGGCGCGCTGGAGACATCGAACGTCAATGTCGTGCAGGAACTGGTCGATATGATCGAAGCGCAGCGCGCCTATGAAATCAACTCACGCTCTATCTCGGCCTCGGACGAGATGATGAGCTATCTTGCCAACAAATTGTAAAGGGTCAGAAACATGACCGGAACTATCCCGAAAATACCGAAAACACTGGCCCGGATCACACTGGCGTTCTCGCTGCTTGCAGGCTGTGCGACCCAGATGCAGGAACATGAATCGCAGATGTTCGCGCCAGTTTATCCCGTGCCAGAGGTGCCATTCGAACGCGCCATGCCGACAGGCGGCATCTACAGCGATGGTGCGCGCGGCATGTTTGCCGCAGACCGGCGCGCAGCGCAGGTGGGCGATGTGCTGACAGTTGATTTCAGCGAAAGGTTCAGCGCCCGCAAAACGCAATCCGCCGGTAACAGCCGTTCCAGCAGCTATGATCTGGACTTGCCCGATGTGCTGGGTATCGGCATCGCCGATGGTGCCTTCAGCAGTGGATCATCCAGTCGGTTCAACGGGTCGGGGTCTGCCGCGCAATCCAATTCGCTGACAGGTCGTGTGTCGGTCACGGTCGTGCGGGTGCAGTCCAACGGCAATCTGGAAATCATGGGCCAGAAACAGCTGACATTGAACAACGGGCGCGAATATATCCGCCTGACGGGTGTTGTGCGCCCTATGGATATTTCAGCCGGCAATGTTGTGTCATCCGACCGCATCGCCCATGCCGCGATCCAATATGTGGGTGCAGGTGATACCCATGACACCGGTCGCCAAGGCTGGTTGCATCGTACGGCGACAGCCGTTTCGCCTTTCTGACGGGGGGCTGGTGATGCGCGCGTTTTTGCTGGCCACGATCCTGCTTTGCCTGCCCGGCGTGGTGTTGGCCGAACGGATCAAGGATATCGCTGCTGTAGCAGGTGTGCGGTCGAACCCTTTGGTGGGTTTTGGTTTGGTCGTTGGTCTGGCTGGCACGGGTGATGGCGCATCGGGGCTGACGCAACGGTCGATGCAATCCGTCGTGTCCCGGCTGGGGCTAGAGGTGGACGCCCGCGATCTGGATGCCCGCAATGTTGCCGCCGTGATGGTGACAGCCGAACTGGGGGCTTTCATGAAGCCCGGGCAGATGATTGATATCACCGTTTCCACCGCCGGGCGGGCACGGTCCTTGCAGGGGGGCACATTGCTGATGACCCCGCTGATGGGCGCCGATGGCGAGATTTACGCCGTTGCCCAAGGCAATCTGGTGGTCGGTGGTCTAGGTGTTTCGGGGGGCGATGGATCATCCGTGCTGGTCAATGTGCCGACCGTGGGGCGCATCCCCGGCGGGGCCAATGTTGAACGCATCGTCGAAACCGCCTTTCTGGAAACGGATTATTTCGTGGTGAACCTGCACCGCCCCGATTTCGCCACGGCACGATCCGTCACCGATGCCGTCAACCGCCATTTTGGCGCGGGTGTTGCCGTAGCGCTGGATGGCAGCTCGATCCGGGTGCGGGCACCTGCCGATCCGGGTGCCCGCGTGCCTTTCATGGCGATGGTGCAGGATCTGACTGTAGAAAGCGCCGAACCCCCCGCGCAGGTCATCGTGAATGCCCGCACCGGCACGGTTGTTATCGGCGGTGCCGTGCGCGTGACACCCGCCGCGATCAGCCACGGATCATTGACCGTGCGTGTGAACGAGGATTTCAACGTCGCCCAAGGTGCCAGCGTGCTGAACAACGCAGGCGGGAATGTGATCGTGCCGGGTGAACCTGTCATTACCCCTGACAGCAGCATTGATATCACCCGCGAAAACAACCCCGCCTTTGTCTTTGATGGCGGTGTGTCGCTGGCGTCGCTGGTTGATGCGATCAATGCCGTAGGCGCCAGCGCCGCCGATCTGGTGGCTATTCTGGAAGCTTTGCATCGCGCCGGTGCCCTGCGCGCGGAACTGATCATCATCTGAAAGGATCACAAGGTGCAGATCACCCCGCAATTGCCCGACACCAGCGCCATCCGTGCCGACAGCCGCCTGCGGCAAGCCAGCGCCGGGTTCGAGGCACTGTTTCTGCAACAAATCCTGAAATCAGGTCAGGCAGAAGCGCTGTCATCCGATCTGCTGGAAAGCAGCGCGACGCGACAGGCCCGCGCCATGCTGGACACAACACTGGCCGAACAGGCCGCTGGCCGCGCTGGTCTGGGGCTGGGGGATGCGATTTACCGACAATTTGCAGGTATTGCGGGTCTTGGGCGGTCCGGATCATGACCGATCTGTTCAACATTGGCCGCTCTGGTCTGATGGCCTATCGCACCGCCTTGGGCGTTGTGGGGGAAAACATCGCCAATGTGGACACCAAAGGCTATCTGCGTCGCGACACTCTGCTGGCAGAAACGGCCAGCGGCGTCGATGTGGCCGAAATCAGCCGCGCCTTTGACGCGCTTTTGGTCGATCGCAACCGCAGCGCCATCAGCGCGCTGGCGTCGGCAGAGGTGCAACTGACCCATTTGCAGGATTTCGAGGATCGTCTGATCCCCGGTGTCGAAGGCGTCCAGCGTCTGCTGAACGGTTTTTTCGATGGGCTGGATGGTCTGGCACTGGCACCCGGCGATACCGGGCTGCGCAATGTCATGCTGGCCGCCAGTGGTACGCTGGCGGGTGGCATTGCCGATCTGGCGCATGGTCTTGACCAACAGGCACGCGGCATCGCCGCAGAAACCGCCCGCGCGGTCCAAGGCATGGATGGTATCCTGCAGGCACTGGCCGAGGTGCAGGGTCGGATCGCGACCGAAAACCGCTTGGGCGCGCAGAACCCATTGTTTGACCAGCGCGACAGGTTGATCGACGATCTGGCGCAGTTGGTTTCGGTGGATGTCAGTCTTGATGATCGCGGTATGGCAACAATCCGGCTGGGCACGGGCCGCAATGGCCCGCTGCTGTTGACGGGGCAAGAGGCATCGCGCATCACCGCAGCCCCCGACGGGCAAATCCGCATTACCGAAGACAGGGCAGGCACGCCCGTCCTGTTGCGCACGCCCGAAAGCGGCACATTGGGCGGCTTGGCACAAGCGGCAGGAGCCGTCGCACAGGGCATCCGCGACCTTGATGGCTGGGCCAGCAAAATCACGACCGAGGTGAACCGCCTGCATGCCAGCGCCCTGACACCATCTGGCGCGCCGGGTGGCGCGGTCTTTACCACAACAGGCTGGGCGCAAGAGGCAGGCGCGCTGATGCGCGGCAATGCCGTCGCGGATATCACGCTGACAGGCGCGGAGGCACCAGAGGGGCCACTGACGCTGGTCTATGCGCAGGCTAGTGCGCAATGGGATTTGCGCGATGCATCGGGCAATCTGTTGACCAACGGCAATCCGGTGCTGGCGATGCCGGGATTGCAGATCGCGCTGCGCGGTACGCCGCAGGATGGCGACCGCATCACGCTGACGCGCGCAGATGGCGCAGCACGGCATATGGCGCTGGCGCTGGGGTCCGTGGCCGAGATTGCCACGGCATCGCCCCTGATCATCAGCGCCGCCCCCGGCAATAAGGGCAACGCGGCTATCAATGTGACGCCATTGACGCCCACAGCCGGGGCCTTGCCCGATCTGGCGGCATTGCTGGCGATGGGTGATACACAGGAATTTCTGACCTCCGGCGTTGTCGGGATGATCCCTGCAGGGGCCGATGTTACCCTGCGCGCGCTGCCACGCCTGCAAACGTTCGAGATGGCACCCGCCAATGCCGCCACCGCGCAAGGTTTGCAGATCACCACGCCAAGCGGTGATGTCAGTTTTGACTGGACCGCTGGCACCGATCTGGCTCAGGTAACGCGCGCGCTGAATGCAGGCGGGATCACGGATGCAGGCGGGCAATCCTTGCGTGATCTGGGGTTGACGGCGCTGCACCGCGATGGCGCGTTGGTTTTGGTCACGGATGAAGGCGGCACGCCGCCTTTGGCGGTGACGCTGCTGGATCAGGGCGGGCCTGTCGCGGGCGTGCAGATCAGCGATGAAGCCCCTGCCGCGGACATGGCAATCTTCACCCGTGACGGGCGGCAATTATCCGGTGCGCCGCTGTCTGCTGCGGCAGCGGCAGAATTGATCCGCGTTGAAAACGGCTTTTTGGCGGGGGCTGTCTATCAGCCTGCCTATCTGGACCCGGCAAGTGATTTTGCCGGATTGCAGCGGCAGGGGGCCGCCGCCGCCGGGCAATTCACGCTGGCGCTGAACGCGGCAGGCGGGATCACTGCGTGGAACGCAACCGAACTGCCGAGCGAAACCCCTGCCAGTGATTGGCAATTTGCAGGGCCGGGGGTGCAGAATGATCTGCGCCTGCCCACAGGTGCCTCTGCCGCGCGGCAGGCGGCACTGATTGGTGATGCGCTGCCTTTTGGTGTTTCTGCAAAAACGCTGGTGGCGCTTGATCTGCCAGCCGCTGGCACAATGTCGCTGCGGCTGGCGGGCGATAATGTGACACCCGTCACGATCGCTGCCGATATTGGGGCAGGCGGTCCTGCGGCCTTGGTCAATGCGGTCAATGCCGCGACCGCCAGCACCGGCATTCGTGCTGAAATGGCGGCAACTGGCGGGCGTGTGCTGCTGATCCATGATCAGGGCGCGGATATCGGCCTGTCGCGGCTGGCCTTGTCGGGTGGCGGCAGCTTGGGTGTCGCGCGGCTGGGGCCGGATGGCGGGCTGCTCGATCAGACCAGCCTGACACCGGAACAGGCGCTGCGCATCAGCGGCGTTGTGACAGTGACCAGCGCCAGCGCCTTTTCCGCAGCGACAGGTGGCAATTGGCAAGAGGCCGCGCGCGATCCGTTTTCAGGTGGGATGATGACCCTGACCCGCGATGACGCGGGCAGTGTCGCCACGCTGCGGCCCGTGCCGGGCTTTGCGGGCGAAGGTGATGTCCGACAGATCACCCTGACTGGCGGCGACGGGCGCTTGCATCAGGCCGCCATCACTGCGACCGATCTGGACGCGGCACAGATCACAACCGCGCTTCTGGCCGATCTGCGCCGCAATGCACCTGAAAGCAGCCTGATCGGGGCCGCTTTGCCCAGCCCGCCTGCGGACGGTGCTTTCCTGCGTGTCGGTTTGGGTGACCAGATCTATCGCATCCAGATGGTCGATGGTTCCCCGCGGGTGACCGGACCAGAAGAAGGACGCATTTCCGCTGCGTTCGACGGGGCAGGTCGTCTGGCGATTACCACGCAGGGCGGCACTTTGGATGGCAGTGTCCTGCAATTGCCTGCGGACGCGGGCGAGGCGGCGCGCTTTGGTATGGCCATATCTGACGCGCCATTGACCGCGATCACGGGCAAACCGCTGGACCCCGCGCAATTGCCAACGTCTTTTGATATCCGCGTCGGGGCCGAGACGCATCAGATCGATGTCAGCGCCGGGGGTGTCACCACCAGCGCTGGTTTTCCGGGCGCTGGTGCGATTGATCCGGTCAGCAATGCGCTGGTCCTGCAGATTGATCCGCGCGCAGGCCGTGTTGCCATTCCCGCGCAGGACGGCGCGCTGCGCGCGGGGATGGATACCGCCGATATCACAGCGACACGCATGGGCGATGATCTGGTCCTGCGCAGCACCGATGGTCGCTGGCTGGAAATTGGCGCGCCAAACAGCGCCAGTTCTACCAGCCTGACCCTGAATGCGCGGCCTGATCTGGATCTGCTGGTGGTGATGACGGGTGCCGGAGCTTTACGTTTGCAAGGCGCTGTCAGTGATGCCGCCCCCCCGCAACGCGCGCAGGATATTCGTGTTCTGGATGCCGCGACGGGCCGGATCGGGCTGTTTGATCGTGACAGCGGGGCATTTCTGGCGGAACGCATGCTTGATCCCGCAGGGCGTGCCAGTTTCGGCAGTTTGACGATCACCCTTGGTGCGGGCGCGCGCACAGGCGACAGTTATCAGATTGCGCCCAATACCGGGCTTGCGGGCGACAACCGCGTGATCGCCGCCATGGCCGGATTGCGCCAGCGCGATCTGACCACAGGCGATGGCGGCTATGCGGCGGGTTTCGCAAGCCTGCAACAACGCGCAGGTGCGCAGGTGGCGGCGACAAAACTGCGTGTGGCGTCGCTATCTGCCGAGGCTGACAGCGCCGCGCGCGCGCTGTCCAATCGCGCTGGCGTCGATCTGGACGCCGAGGCGGCACGCATGATGCAGCTGCAACAGGCCTATCAGGCCAATGCGCAGTCGGTGAAAACCGCACGCGAATTATTTGAAACCCTTCTGGCCGCATTGTGAGGCAGACTATGATCAGCACCGCCCAGTTTCATCAAAAAACCGCTAACACCATGTCAGGCCTGAATGACAGGATCGCCGATCTGCAAAGCCAGATCAGCAGCGGCAAGGTTGATCCGCGCGCCTCTGCCGATCCGTTGCGCGCGTTGCGTCTGTCGGCGGCGGATGATCAGGCAGGTCAGTTGAACCGCTTTGCCGCCAATCTGGGCTATGCCGAACAAAGGCTGGATCAGGCCGATATCGTTCTGGGCGAAAGTGTCACCAGCTTGCAGCGGATCAACGAACTGGCCTTGCGCAGCATGAATGCCACCGCCACCGCCAGCGAAAGGGCGACGATCGCCACGGAAATGCGCGCCTTGCGCGATCAATTGCTGGGCTTTGCCAATGCCCGAGATACGACAGGCCAGCCATTGTTCGGGGGCTACCGCGCTGCGGGCGACCCTTTTGAACAGGGTCCGGATGGTTTGCGGTATCGTGGTGATGCGGGGCAATTGCGTTTGCAGGTCTCTGAAAGCATGACCATGCCGACAGGGTTGTCAGGCGATGCTGTCTTTGCCGGGGTTTTCGACGCAATCGACGGCTTTATCGCAGGCTTGGGCCGTGATCCCAGCAAGGAAATGGCGCAGGTGACAGCACAGGATCAGCTGCGCCTTGATATCCCCCTGACACGCGCCAGCGAAAGCTGGACCTTGGCGGTGACAGGCCCCGCAGGTACGGCCAATATCCGTTTCGATCTGGCCGATGGCGCGGTGACAGAGGCGTTGACCGCGATCAACGCCCAAACCCTGACCACAGGCGTCAGTGCCAGCCTTGATCCGCAATCGGGTGAAATCTTGCTGACGGCGAATGGCCCGTTGCGGCTGGCCATCGTTGACGGACCGGACAAGGCGATTGGTCTGCGCGATCAAACAGGCACGGCGCGCGATCTTGTGGCAGCAGGGCGTCTGGAAAGCGCGGGTCTGGCCCGGCTGGGGGATGCCGCAATCCATCTGACGGATCAGCGCACAAAGCTGGGGGCTTTATCCGCCAGTGCCCGTGCGCAAGCCGATGTCATCAGCGGACGGCAGGTGGCGCTTGACCGCGCCATTGCAAACCTTGGTGATCTGGACATGGCGGCGGCCCTGACGCGGTTGCAGCAGCAGATGCTGAACCGTTCGGCCATGCTGCAATCTTATGCCAAGATCACGCAGACCAATCTTTTCGATTATCTGCGTTGATTGGCCTCTGTTTTGCAAGGCAGAGGTCATGAAACAGACACGTTATATATTTGCCGCCCTTGTTGCGGCCTTGCCTTATGCTGCCGCAGCCTCTGCGGATTTATGTGAAACCCACGCAGCCTCTGCTGCACAGCGCCACGGCGTGCCACCGGATCTGATGCGGGCGATTGCACGGATGGAATCTGGGCGTGCGGTGGGCGGCGGCGCGGTGCGCGCCTGGCCATGGACTGCCAATGTCGCGGGCCAAGGGTTCTATTTCGATACATCAGCCGAGGCGCTGGCGCATCTGGAAACCGTCCGTGCCAACGGGCAGACCAGTTTTGACGTCGGCTGCATGCAACTGAATTACCGCTGGCACGGGGATCAATTTGCCTCGCTTTCACAGATGATCGAGCCTGCACGTAACACCGATTACGCCGCACGTTACCTGAGCGATCTTTACACCGAAACGGGTGATTGGGATATGGCGACGCGCTATTACCATTCGCGCACCGCCAGCCATGGCGCGACCTATCTGGCCGGTGTCCGCCGGATCAAGGCCGGAATGGGCGATGAACCCCAGCGCAACACGATGCCCCAGAGAGGGCCAATTATCAGCGTGGCGGCAGCAACACCTTATTGGCAGGTTGGGGGACTAGGCGAAAGCGCCTTGCCCCGGATGCCGGACTAAGTCCCTGTTCTAACGCAGAAAAAAGGCGGCCCGCGATCTGCG
>PUNR01000301.1 GCA_003551805.1 Loktanella sp. | reverse complement strand
CTGAATTGAAGGCCTATCTTGATGCCCGCCCAGACACCGATTTCATTGAAAGCGTCACAACAGCCGATGTGTCATGGACTGTCGGCGGTCTGGATCGCGAACGCTTTACCCTGCGATTTCCGTTTTCGTGGAAACGGCAAAGGGTTCTGTTTGACAGCTTTGTCTACCTGCAACGCTTGCTGAAACTCAAGCGGCGCTTGCCAAGTGATCTTGTGCCCCATCTAGGGTCGCAATGGTGGTGTCTGACGCGCAAAACGCTGACGGCCATTCTGGAAGACCCGCGCCGCGCTGAATTTGACAGCTATTTCAAACGGGTCTGGATACCCGATGAATGTTACTATCAAAGCCTTGCGCGCCGTCATGCCCGCAAGATCGAAAGCCGGTCACTGACGCTGGCAAAGTTTGATTACCAAGGCAAACCACACATATTTTACGATGACCACGCAGAGCTTTTGTCGCGTTCCGGTTGCTTTGTCGCGCGCAAGATCTGGCCAAGAGCAGATGGCCTGTTCGCCACATTCCCGCGAAAGCCTGACCCTGCGCTGGCGATGCAAGAACCCAACAGCGGGACGATAGACCGCATCTTTGCCCAAGCGGTAGATCGACGCACGAACGGCCGTAAAGGGCTTTACATGCAAAGCCGCTTTACATTCCTCGACTCTGAAAACGGCGTTACCGCGGTGCCTTACACCGTTTTGCAGGGGTTCGACTGCATCATACCGGGTTTTGCCGACTGGCTGGGTCAGCAAACCGGGCGGATTGTGCACGGCCATTTATTCGCACCGAACCGGGCACATTTTGCAGGCGGTGGCGCCTATTATCGTGGTGGCCTGTCAGACCAACCACGGTTGCGAGATTACAACGCCAAGATGTTTCTGACCAATCTGGTTTGGAACGGGCGGGATCAGCGGCAGGCATTTCTGTTCGGCCCTGCGGATACCCAGCAAATCCGCTGGATACTTTCAAAGGATTTACAGGCCAGCGTCTGGGTTGTCAGCGGCGCATGGGCCGTTCCGTTGTTCCTGTCAGGTAAGTCCGCCAGCGAGGTCCGGTCTGAAGCCGCACGTCTGCAGCAGATTGAAAGCAAGCTGCTTGAAACGCTACGCGGGCCTGACGCGCGGTCGCGGCGGCGGATCATGACGCTGGCGGAATTTCTGGAATCTCCGGTAGATGTCTTGCAAAGCATTGTTGATGATATGGCCGGTCACAGGGCGAACAGCCTGCAAAAGCCACCACCGATGGTCAACCTTGATGGATTTGCGCAATTTTTGCAGGACCTGAAAAACCAAGGGATGCACCCCTATCTGACGGGCGATTTTTCGGAAAATCAACCGATGAAGCCGCGTAAACCACGCCTGACCAAACCCTATATTGTCGGAACAAAATGACCAAATTTGACTATTTCATTGTGCTGGCTGACATGCGGACGGGTTCGAACTTTCTTGAATCCAACCTTAACGCATTGGATGGCGTCACCTGTTTTGGCGAGGCGTTCAACCCCGCTTTTGTCGGTTATCCCCAGATCGACCTTCCTTTCGCGATCACGCTCGACCAAAGAGAGGCAGAACCCTCGATCCTGCTTGACGCAATAAGGAATGTGGCGGGCCTAGGCGGTTTTCGGTTTTTCCACGATCACGACCCGCGCGTGCTTGATTTCTGCCTTGCCGATACGCGCTGCGCGAAAATCATTCTGACGCGCAATCCGCTAGACGCCTATGTCAGCCTGAAAATTGCGCGGGCGACAGGGCAGTGGAAACTGACGAACGCGACCCATGCCAAAAAGCACCGGATCACCTTTGATGCGGCAGAGTTTCATGACCATCTGCAAGCCACACAGGATTATCAGCTGATGCTGTTGCAGCGGTTACAAAAGTCGGGACAGACGGGGTTTTACATCGGCTACGACGATCTGCACGACGTAGACGTGTTGAATGGGCTTGCGGCGTTTCTTGATGTTCCTTCGCGCCTGACAAATCTGGATAAAAAGCTGAAAAAGCAAAATCCGGAACCTGTGGCTGACAAAGTTGCAAATCCCGACGACATGCATGAGGCGCTGCGCAATCTGGATCGCTTTGATCTGGGGCGCACCCCTGATTTCGAGCCCCGCAAAGGCCCCGGTGTGCCCGCTTTCGTCGCTGCCGCGAAAACTGGCTTGGTTTACATGCCGCTACGGTCCGGTCCGGACAAGGCTGTGACGGCATGGCTGAAAGCACTGGATCAGGCCGATCCAGTTACAGGATTTACGCAGAAAACTCTGCGGAACTGGCAGCGTGATAAACCCGTGTTCCGCCGTTTTGCAGTGCTGCGCCACCCTGTGGCTCGTGCGCATGTCGTCTTTTGTGACCGGATTCTTAGCAGCGGCCCCGGCAGTTTCCCACAATTGCGCGATACCTTGTGCAAGGTGCACAAGCTGCCAATCCCCGCCGGATTGAATAGCCCCGATGATTACGACGATACCGCCCACGCAGAGGCGTTTTACGCGTTTCTGCAATTTCTGCGCAATAATCTGGCGGGGCAGACGGGGATCAGGGTTGATGCATCATGGGCTAGCCAGCAGGTGATTTTGCAAGGCATGGCGCAGGTCGCCGTACCTGACCTGATCGTGCGAGAGGAAGATATGGCCACCGATCTTCCTGCGCTCGCCAGACAGGTTGGCGTTTTAAACGCCCCTGATGTTCCCGTTATTCGCCATAAATATGCCGACAGACTGGCAGCGATCTATGATCCACTGATAGAGGCTGCCGCCCGCGACGCCTATGTCCGTGACTACGAAAGCTTTGGCTTTACCAGCTGGCGCTAGGCGGCTTGCGAAGATTCCAGCGCCGTCAGAATGGTGTACAAGGTGACGGGGTCGCTGTTCGCACGCAGTTTGGTGCAGACAGATGCGTTCCGAAATGTCCGTGACACGAGCGCCAGCGCCTTCAGATGTTCAACACCCGCATTTTCCGGTGCGATCAACGCAAAAACCAGATCAACAGGCTGCCGATCAACGGCATCAAAATTCAGCGGCTTTTCCAGACGCAAAAAGATGCCTTTGACGTCTTCGACACCCGGCAGCCGCGCATGCGGCAGCGCGACACCTTGTCCAACACCCGTTGGTCCAAGGTTTTCGCGTTCGATCAACGCATCAATCACGGCGGATGGTTTCATCCCATAACAGGATTCCGCCATATCGCCGATCTCGTGAAAAAGGCGCTTTTTGCTGGTGCAGGATGCAATCGTCTTAACGGCGTTCGACTGCAATATCTGACTTAGTTGCATAAGGCGTCTTTCTTCTTCTGCCTTGGATCATCCGGCAGCGCGCGGGTCGATCCAACCAATGTTACCATCATCTCTTCGGTACACGACGTTTACGCCGCTATGTTTTTCGTTCCGGAAAACCAGCACCGGCGCGTTGGCGATTTCCATCTGCATCACAGCTTCGCCCACTGACAGGGACGGGATTTTTGTTTCCATCTCGGCAATGATCATCGCGTTGACGGTGTCACTGTCCGTTCCGTCGGACTCGTCCATTGGTTCGAGGATATAGGAGCCCGCATCCGAAAGTTCAACCGGTTGCGACCGTCCGGCGTGATGGTCCTTGAGGCGCCGTTTATAGCGGCGCAATTGCTTGTCCATCTTTTCGCCGCTGCTGTCGAAAGCCGCATAGATTTCGTTCGCTTTACCAGTGGCTTGCGCCGTCAGTCCGGTGGAAAGATGCACCACGGCTTCGCAGACAAATTCATGACCGGATTTAGAGAAGACAATATAGGCTTCGGTTGGGCGGCCAGCGTATTTGCTCAGAATCGCATCCATTTCCGTCCGGACATGGGTTTGCAGGGCTTCACCAATATCGATCTGTTTTCCGCTGATTTGATACCGCATCACTTCTCCTAGGGTCTGGGGTCGTATGGGGCGTGGCGGGTCTGCCACGGCCGTACTGACCGGGTCGCACGATGTGAGTTAAATGATGTTAACCAATTGTTTTTGAAACAATCTTTCCTGCAGGCTGACCCTTGTGTCAGCATGTCCGCGGGAAATGAACAACGGTCAGTCATCCCCTATATTTGGCGGTAAAAATGGGCGTGTTGTCAATGATCCTGTCAGGGGGCACCCAAAAGAATCAGTTCACTCGAAAGTTGTTACCCAGATAAACACGCCTGACATTGGCGTCCTGCACTACATCTTGGGTTGTCCCGCTCATCAGTACCTGACCATCATGCAAGATATAGGCGCGATCAACGATCTGCAGCGTTTCCTGCACGTTGTGATCCGTGATCAAAACGCCGATCCCGCGGTTCTTTAGGTCGGAAACAAGGTGACGAATATCCGCCACGGCGATGGGGTCGACACCTGCAAAGGGTTCATCCAACAGCACATATTTTGGGCCTGCGGCAAGGCAGCGCGCGATTTCGACCCTGCGCCGTTCGCCGCCAGACAGCGCCATCGCCGAGGCACGGCGCAAATGTTCGATCGAAAACTCTGATAGCAGCTCTTCCAGCCGCTCGCGGCGGTGGTGACGGTTTTTCTGCGTGATCTCGAGAATGGACATGATGTTGTCCTCGACGTTCATGCCGCGGAAAATGGACATTTCCTGCGGCAGGTAACCGATACCAAGCTGTGCACGGCGGTACATCGGCAAGGTCGTGACATCGCGGCCATCAATGATGACCTTGCCGCCTTCGGGGGTGACCAGACCGGCAATCGCGTAAAAGCATGTGGTTTTGCCCGACCCGTTCGGCCCCAAGAGTGCCACGACCTCGCCACGGCCGAGGCTGATGCTGACATCGCGGATCACAGGACGCTTACGATAGCTTTTGCGCAGATTGACGATTTCTAAACCGACATCCCCCGTTTGCATGGTCAGATCAGGCTGCGGTGTCATCAGTTTCCACCCTGTTGCAGTACGGTCCGCACACGGCCCTGCATGGTCGCAGTGCCATTCGCGACGTTCACAACCATGCTTTGCGCCGATATCGCGCTTGCCCCTTGCGTCAACAACACATCCCCGGTCAGGGTCAATAAACCTGCTGCGATGTCATAATCGGCTGTTTCTGCCTCGGCTGCTTCTTGTGCCGTGACAAAAGTCACGTCGCCAGTGGCGACAAGCCGCGCGATCTGGCTGGTATCAGCGCTGTAAATCACCTCGACCCGTTGGGCGGCGATGCGCAGATCGCCTTGTATGATCACCACATCGCCTTCGAAAAGGGCGGTACCGGTGTCCTGATCAATCGCAAGCGATTCTGATGTCACCTCGATCGGGGCGGCAGTATCGACGGCGATGCCACCCAAATTGATGTTGGTCTGCGCGTGGGCGACGGTGGCGAAAGCCATGAGGCATGCCAAGAAAAGGGCGGAAAATCGATGCACGAGGCGTTCATCCTTTGTGGCGGTCAGGCTAGTCTTGCGGCGTGTATATCAGCCGGACACCATCCGTGAACAGCATCTGGTGCCCAGTATTGCTGGCATCAGCTTGAAATGTCACCTGTCCAGCGGTCAATCGGCCAAAAGGCGCACGTATTTCCAGAAATCCATCCGAAATCGCCGTGCCTGTATCAAGCGTGACGGTCAGCCCGCTGGTTTCCATGACATACCCGGTCGAGGTTTCCAGCCGCACCAGCCCGCCCAAACGTGCGGTGCGCGTGGGACCATCGAATTCACCGGTCATGCCGGTCACTTCCAGCCTGCTGCCACCGGGATTATCCATTCGCATCCGCAGATCATCAAGGTCGGCTGCATCGGCACGGTCCGCCAATGGCCGCGCACTGCGTGCGGATATCACCACGATTGCGCCAGTGTCGGTGACGCCCGAAAACTCTGGTGCGGACAGCTGCTGTTCGCGGGCCATATCGGCGACCTGCGCCAATGGAACATCGGGGTTGTTTGCAGGACTGCGCGCAAAAAGAAACAACGTCGACAAAAGCGCCAGCGCGCATAGCGGCAGGATGATCTTTGCGCGCCCGACCCAAAGCGAATACAGATTGTCACTGCCGTGCATCTTCAGACGATACCAGCCCGCAGGCAGTCATGGATATGCAAAATACCCGCAACCTGACCCGCCTGCGCGGGATCCAGCGCAAAAAGGCAGGTAATCTTGTGGGTGTTCATGACGTTGACCGCTTCTTCGGCCAGCACGTGGGGGGATATGGTCATCGGTTTGGCTGTCATCACCTCGCCTGCGGTCAGGTCCAGCAGGCCCTGCATGTGGCGGCGCAAATCACCGTCAGTCACAATTCCGACCAGTGCATTTTCTACATCCAGCACGGCGGCGACGCCAAAACCCTTTTGGGTGATGGTTAGCAAAACCTCTGACATGGGTGTGTCCAGCCGTACCAAAGGGATCGCATCATTCCGGTGCATCAGGTCCGACACCTTGGAAAGCTGCGCGCCCAGCTTACCGCCCGGATGAAAGTCGCGGAAGTTTTCGGGGGTAAATGCGCGGTGCTCCATTAGGGCAATGGCCAAAGCATCGCCAAGCGCCAACGTCATCGTGGTTGATGTTGTGGGCACGATACCGGTGCCGCAAGCCTCGCCCAATTGCGGCAGGACGATGCCGACATCGGCTTGCTGGATCAAGGTGCTTTCTTCGCGACTGGCAACGCCGATCAGCGGGATACCAAAGCGGCGGCTATAGGCGACGATATCGGCCAGTTCGGGCGTTTCGCCCGAATTGGACAGCACAAGAACGACATCACCGCGCGTCATCATGCCCAGATCACCGTGGCTTGCCTCGGCTGGGTGGACGAAATGCGCAGGTGTGCCGGTGCTGGCAAATGTTGCGGCTATTTTGCGGGCAATATGGCCCGATTTGCCCATGCCTGACACGATCACCCGGCCTTTGGCATCCAGCAAAAGCTGGACTGCATCGGCAAAGCTGCTGCCAAGTCTTGCCGAAAGTTCCTGCAAGGCGTCAGCCTCTTGGAGGATCACACGGCGGGCGGTGGCAAGAAAGGGGACATCTTTTTCCATCAGTGCGCGAATATATCGGTGTCGGGCCAACCATTTAGGTCAAGCTGGGCCCTGACCGGCAGAAAGTCGAAACAGGCCTGCGCCATGGCTGTCCTGTCCTCGCGTGTCAGCAATGTGTCAAATGCAGATTTCAGACGGTGCAGATACAATACATCCGATGCGGCGTAATCCAGTTGTGCGGGGGTCAGTTTCGCTGCGCCCCAATCGCTTTGTTGTTGGTGTTTGGAAATGTCGACGCCCAGCATGTCCTGCAACAACACCTTCAGCCCGTGCCGGTCTGTGTAGGTCCGGACCAGTTTTGACGCGATTTTTGTGCAATAGACGGGCGCTGTGACCACACCGAATGCATTCAACAGTGCGGCGATATCGAACCTGCCAAAGTGGAACAGCTTCAGCACATCGGGGTTGGCGAGCATCGCGCAAAGATTGGGCGCACCGGTCTGCCCCTTGCTGACCTGTACCAGATGGCAATCACCATCCCCGCCCGACATTTGTATCAGACACAGGCGGTCGCGATGCGGGTTAAGTCCCATGGTTTCACAGTCGATGGCAACAACCGGTCCTAGGTCTAATCCGTCAGGCAGATCATTATGATACAGAAAATTCGCCATTCGCATTCCAATCAAAGGTCGTTGCACCCCAGATACGGGTTCGTTTACCGATGCTCAAGCCTGCCCTGCCAGCGCAAGGTCGTCAGGGTCGATTATAACAGGTTTTGATGCATTGGCCCGGAGCCAGCCCAGAAATTCTTTTGGTGGCATGGGGCGTGCAAAACCATAACCCTGACCAACCGCACAGCCGCAATCGATCAGGTGTTGGGCCTGATCTGTATCTTCAACACCTTCGGCCACGACGTGCAGCCCCAGTTCGGTCGCAAGCGCAAGAATGGCACGTACAACGCTGTCAGCGCCGTGTTCCGGCAATGGCGCGATCAGTGACCGGTCAAGCTTGATGCCGGACAGCGGCAATTGCGTCAGCCTGCTAAGTGACGCATAGCCAGTGCCGAAATCGTCCAACTCCAGCGCCACACCACA
Source organism: Loktanella sp. (assembly GCA_003551805.1). Taxonomy (GTDB): domain Bacteria; phylum Pseudomonadota; class Alphaproteobacteria; order Rhodobacterales; family Rhodobacteraceae; genus Yoonia. The sequence goes on along the minus strand of PUNR01000301.1, from coordinate 1,476 downwards.
TTCTGACAAGCCGTCGATGTTAACTGCTGCCATGTCACCTGCGCCGCTGATCAGGGTTGTTTCCAAGACTTCAACGATGACCTGATCAACTGACAGCCCCGAATTCCGCAAGCTGAGCAAAAACTTTTCGATCAGATAGGGGTCGGATATCGTGTCTGGCGCAGCATTCAGGGATATGACGGGGCGCCACAGATCGGCATTCTGCCAGATCATGGCTTGGCGCATGGCTGCCAGCCAGATCGCGTGATCAAGCTCGACCATGATGCCTGCCTTTTCTGCCGCGTGCAGAAAGCTGTCCGGTGTCAGCATACCGCGTGTCGGATGCCGCCACCTTGCCAAAACCTCGACACCGTGCAGGCTGCCGTCGCTTAAGCGGACTTGTGGCTGGAACCACGGTTCCAGTTCGCCATTTCGGATCGCGTCCGGCAGTTCCATCTTGAGCAACTGCAATTGCCCCGCGTCTTCGCGCAATACAGATGTGAAGCGCAGCGCGCGATGCCCGCCTGCGTCTTTTGCGGTCTGCAACGCAAGATCTGCATCAGCAAGGATCGCCATTGCGTCGGCGTCCGGATCGTCCAGGGTCATATACCCGATGCTTGCATTCACTTTGACGCGCCTGCCTTGCACATCGAAAGGGTCGGTAAACGCCGCGATAACGCGCTGGAGGATTTGTTCAGAGGGTTCATCCGACAGCAGCGCAAATTCATCGCCATCAATACGCGCGACAATGTGTTCATCATCAACACAACATCGCAATGCGTACCCGACGGCCACTAGCAGATCATCGCCCAGTTCATGCCCAAGAGAATCGTTGATAGATTTAAACCCGTCCAACCCGACAACCAGAAACGTTTGACCGGCACCGGGTCTGTGTGATTGTTGTCTTTCAAGAACGGCAATCAGGCGTCGCCGGTTTGGCAGGCCGGTAAGCGCATCGTGATCGCCAATATGGTGCAACTGTGCGTTCAGATGTTCCAGTTGCATCTTGGATTCGCGCAGTTCTAGCACATGTTCCTGCAATGCGCGTTGATCCGGCAAGAAGATAAGCGCCGTTTCCGCAAGCACGACCAGAACAGCACCTGCGACCATTATCCATTGCAACTGCTGCAGAAATTCACGTTCTGCCAAGGTTTCGGCCTGTAGATGCCGCTGGTCAATCCCGACGACAACCACAGCCAGACCGCAAATGACCACCAGTGCGATCAAATAATGCGCACAAAGTAGTTTCGGCCCAGAGCACGTCAGCCGCAACCTTGCGCGGTCCAGCAGATTTCGAAGCAAAACCATAAGGCGATTCCCAATCAGAACCCCCCCATCCTACGACGTATACCTTAAGGGACCGTTTAACCCCGTCACATCGCCGCGATGAGCGCCTGACATTTTGTCTGATATTCGTCGCGTACAACCATTGGCGCCCGTAACTGGATCGGAAAACCATCCAGAAGGGCGGGGTCCTGCTTACCAAAAAAGCGGTCT
>PUNR01000168.1 GCA_003551805.1 Loktanella sp. | reverse complement strand
GTCCATATCGGTGCCATCGACAAAATCCACCCGCACGCCGAAGCGGGTCAGCACCTCTTCCAGAATATACAGACACGACCCGAACAAAGCGCGCGCCGATACCACATGATCGCCCGCCTTCAGCATCGACACCAGCGCGCCATGCACGGCGGCCATGCCGGATGCGGTGGCGAAGCCATCCTCGGTGCCTTCAAGTGCTGCGATCCGGTCCTCGAACATCGCGACGGTCGGGTTGCCATAGCGGGCATAGATGAATTCATCCGGTCCGGTCTTGATAAACCGCGCCTCTGCGGCCTCAGCAGTGTCATAGACGAAGCCTTGGGTCATGAAGATCGCTTCGCTGACCTCGCCATACTGGCTGCGGCGGATGCCTTCATGCACGGCCTTGGTACGTTTATTCCACTTTTTCATGTTCTGCCCTCGCGCAACAAAAAACCCCGATACCGGCAAAGGTATCGGGGTTCGCAAACCCGCCACCCTTTTTAGCAGCTTGTTTTACGTGGCCTGCAATCCGGAAACAAATCACCACAAGCGCCAATTACGCCTGTGACCCGCCTGCGTCAATCCTTGGATTGTGCGGGTTCCTCGATCAGATATTTCTGCAGACCGATGATCTGGAACCACAAAAACACGAACAGAACCACCGGAAAGGCAAAGGTTTCCAGCTTGACCCATGTTTCGGTCGATTGCGTGCGCCAGATGATTTCATTGGCAATCGCCAGCACGGTAAAGATGAACGCCAGCCGTTTGGTAAAGATCATCCAGCCTTCTCGCTGCATCGGCAGGAATTCTTCCATCACATATTGCAAATAGCTTTGCCCGCGCAGCAGACCGATGCCAAGCAGCCCCGCCATGGCGCCATAAACGATGGTAGTTTTCATCTTGAAAAACCGTTCGTCATTGAACCATGCCGTCAGCCCGCCGAAAAAGATCACCATGAAGGCGGTGAAAATCTGCATCCGGCTAAGCTTACCGGTCAGCGCCCACAGAATACCCATCGCCACCAAAAGGATCGGCACGAACACCAATGCCGCGATGATAAACCCGGAATATTCCGTGCCACCAATGACATAGATGTCATCCTTGATACGCAGATAGATCAGGAAAAACGCAAGCGTCGGCCCCAGTTCCAGCACCTGTTTCAGGATCGGGTTGATGGTTTTGGTCATTGCGATCTCCTTCAGCCCCCCATTTCCACGATCACGGCGCCCAGCGCAACCAAAGTCATCAGGATCAGGCGGCGTGGCCCCACCTTTTCGCGCAGAATGAACCAGCCGATCAATGCGGCAAAAACGGTGGATGTTTCACGCAGCACCGCCGCCTCGCCGACTTTGCCGACCATGGTGGCGACCATCACGCCGCCAAAACTGACCCAAGCAACCAGCGCGCCAATCACCCCGCGCCACATCAACGGGGCAAGCGTTGGCGGGTTGTCCATCCGGCGATAGCGCAGATAAGCAAGCACCGGAAAATCCAGCGCCGTGACAAAGAAAAACCACGCCAGAAAGGTAAACGGATCAGGCGACTGGCGGATACCGAAAGCGTCATAGGTGGTATAAAGCGCCACCAGCAGCCCGCCGATCACCGCCCAGATCAGGCCAGTCTGCATGGATCGCAGGTCCAGCTTTTCCTCGCTGAGGTTGCGCACAGCAAGCAGCAAGATACCACCCGACAAAAACGCCACCCCCAGCCATTGCAGGGCTGAATAATGCTCGCCGAAAAACAGCGACGCCGCGATCACCGTGACCAGCGGCCCGGTGCCGCGCACCACCGGATAAACCACGGTGAACGCGGCCTTTTCATAAGCCCGCGCCATGGCGACCTTATAGGCGAAATGGATCACCACGGCACCAATCAAGATCAGCGCCGTCGCCATATTCGGCCACGGCACGACAAACAGCGCGATGGGCGCTGTAAAGACCACCAGCCAAAGATCAATCGATCCGCGCGTCAGCCAAGGATCATGGCGGCCTTTCTGCAACGCCCCGAACACGGCATGGGCCAGCGCCGACACCAGCGCCAAAATTGTTGCCAGCCGCGCACCCTCTGGCGTGCCTGCGATGCTGACCAACCATTGGCTCAGGTCGTTCAAAGCCCTGTCACAGCTCCAGCCCGACAAGGGCGGCAGCGAATTCTTCGGGGTCAAACGGCGCCAGATCGTCGATCTGTTCACCCACGCCAATCGCATGGATCGGCAGCCCGAATTTGTCGGCCAGCGCCACCAGCACACCACCTTTGGCGGTGCCATCCAGCTTGGTCATCACAAGGCCCGACACAGCCGCCAGTTCCTGAAACACCTTGACCTGCTGCACTGCATTCTGCCCTGTCGTCGCATCCAGCACCAACAGCGTGTTATGCGGCGCGTCGGGGTCTTTCTTGCGGATCACGCGGACAATCTTGGACAGCTCTTCCATCAGATCGGCACGGTTTTGCAGCCGCCCCGCCGTGTCGATCATCAACAGATCCGCCCCATCCGCCTGCGCGCGTGTCATCGCGTCAAAGGCAAGGCTGGCGGGGTCTGATCCTTCGGGTGCGGTCAGCACAGGCACGCCCGCACGTTCCCCCCAGACCTGCAATTGTTCCACTGCCGCCGCGCGGAACGTATCGCCTGCAGCGATGACAACATGTTTGCCCGCCGCACGAAACTGGCTGGCCAGCTTGCCGATCGTCGTGGTCTTGCCCGATCCGTTCACACCGACAACCAGCACGACCTGCGGTTTTTTGGCGTAAATCGGCAAAGGCCGCGCGACAGGGTCCATAATCCGCACCACTTCGGCAGCCAGCAGGCGCTTGACCTCGTCGACCGACAACCGCTTGCCCATATTACCCTCGGCAAGGTTGGCAGTGACGCGCTGCGCGGTCTCTACCCCCATGTCTGCGGCGATCAGCAAGTCTTCGAGTTCTTCCAGCATCGCGTCATCAAGCGCGCGGCGCTGCACCTCTGTATCCGAAAACAGCCGCCCGATCAGGCCGGGCTTTGGCGCAGGTTCGGGTGTTTCGGTGACAATCGCATCCAGTCCGGCGTCAATCTTGGCCGAGGATTTGAACATCCTCTCTTTGAGCTTGCTAAAGAATGCCATGCGATGCGCCTTTCGTGACTACTCCAAAAGACCTAGCCACTCCGCCCGCGATTGAAAAGACCACATAACATCATCGTCCGAGCCCAAATATCCCCGCGCGGCGCGCACGCGCGTGGCAAAGCCACGGGCGTCACACCTCATCTGCAAAATGCCGCAGCACCAGTTTGATCGGATTGGGCGCCGCCTGCCCCAACCCGCAGATCGAGGCATCGGCCATTGCATCACACAAATCACCCAGCAATTCGCGGTCCCAGTGATCGGCCTGCATCAGCATCACCGCCTTTTGGCACCCGACACGACACGGCGTGCATTGGCCACAGCTTTCATCCTCGAAAAAACGCAGCATGTTCAGCGCTGCATCGCGGGCGCGGTCGTGATCCGACAACACCACCACAGCCGCCGATCCGATGAAGGTGCCGTGTTCCTGCAACGTGTCGAAATCCAGCGGCACATCGTTGATCGACGCAGGCAACAAGCCAGAGGACGGGCCACCCGGCTGATAGGCCTTGAACTGATGCCCCTGCGCCATGCCGCCTGCTGCTGCGATGATATCGGTGATCGTCGATCCTGCAGGCAGCACATAAATGCCCGGTCGCGCCACGCGGCCCGATACCGAATAGGACCGCAACCCTTTGCGGCCGTTCTTTTCTACCTGACTAAGCAGTTCGGGCCCTTCGCGGCAGATCCGCGCCACCCACAGCAAGGTTTCGACATTATGCACCAATGTCGGGCGATCAAATATCCCGACCTGCGCCACAAAGGGCGGGCGGTGCCGAGGCAGGCCGCGCTTGCCTTCGATGCTTTCGATCATCGCTGATTCTTCGCCGCAGATATAGGCACCGGCCCCGCGCCGCAGATCGATGAAACCGGGGGTGACGATCCCTGCCTCTTCCAGTGCGGCAATTTCGCGGCGCAAAATCTCCAGCACGGCGGGATATTCGTCGCGCATGTAGATGAAGCAGGTCGTGGCCTCGACCGCCCATGCAGCAATCAGCATTCCTTCCAGAAACAGATGCGGGTGGCGTTCCAGATAATGGCGGTCCTTGAAGGTGCCGGGTTCGCCCTCGTCGCCATTCACGGCCAGATAGCGCGGACCGGCATGGGCGCGCACGAACCCCCATTTCTTGCCAGATGGAAAACCCGCACCACCCAGCCCCCGCAGCCCCGAGGCCAGAACGACCTCTTGCACCGCCTCCCAATCGCCCGTGTCGCGCAATTGCGCCAAAGTCAGATAGCCCCCGTCCGCGCGATAGGTTGCCAGCGTCTGATATTCAGGCACATGCGCATGCGTATCACCGGCCGCAATCGCCGCCTGCACCTTTTCAAGGGTCGCATGGTCGATATGGTTGTGACCAATCTCCAATGTGGGCGCGGTATCGCAGCGCCCCATGCAAGGCGCGCGCAACACGCGGACCTGTGCGGCATCAAGCCCGCTTTCCAGCGCCGATTTCAGCGCCTGCGCCCCTGCCAGTTCGCACGACAGACTGTCGCAAACGCGGATCGTCAGGGCGGGCGGCGGGGTTTCGCCTTCTTTCACCACATCAAAATGGGCGTAGAACGTCGCGACCTCATATACCTCTGCCTGACTAAGGCGCATTTCCTCGGCCAAGGCGCGCAGATGGGCGGCGGACAGGTGGCCGTATTGGTCTTGGATCAGGTGCAAATACTCGATCAGCAGATCGCGTCGGCGCGGACCTGCGCCCAGCAAGGCGCGTACTTCTTCCCAAGCGGTATCATCAATCTGGCGGCCTTTGGGCGTGTGCCGCCCTTTGCCTGTGCCTGATTTCCAGATGCCGTCCTTGTTGTCTTTGGCCATGCCTGCCATCCTTTGATTTTGCTGCAGCATAGCCGCTGGCACACCCCCGAACCACGCAAAAGCGACACACCTGCGCCAAAGCGCGCATCATGCGAGTTGCTCTTAATCTGGACAAAAACACATGCTATAGATCGCGATAATGGATAAACACGCCGCCCTTTTTGCATTTGCCACGCTGCTACCTGCGGGGCTGATCGGCATCGGTGCCTTGCAAGGCAGCTACTGGATCGTGGCTGCTGTTCTGGTGCTGACAGTGGTGACAAGCCTGCTTGACCGCCTGCTGCCCGAGGACCGCACCCACGACGATGGCGCCACCGGCACGGCCCTGTCGGTTCTTCTGGCGCTTGCGCATCTGGCACTGGTGCCCGTGGTGGTCTGGGCGCTGGCGGGTGATATGATCAGCCGTCTGGAAAAGGTCGGGCTGTTCTTTGCAGCAGGTCTGTATTTCGGGCAGGTCAGCAATGCTAATGCGCATGAATTGATCCACCGCCCGCAGCGTGCGCTGCACCGGCTGGGCATGTGGGTCTATATCTCGCTTTTGTTCGGGCATCATACATCGGCGCATGTGCTGGTGCATCACCGCCATGTCGCGACACGCAAAGACCCCAACACATCGCGCAAGGGCGAAGGTTTTTACCGCTATGTGATCCGCGCTTGGGTCGGGTCGTTCAAGGGCGGCTACCGCGCCGAAAAAGACCGCCTTGCGCGGATCGGACGGCCTGCATGGCGCAACCCTTACTGGATTTATCTGGGCGGCGGTGCGGCGTTTATCGCGCTGGCCTATGGGCTGGGTGGTATCAAGGGGATGGTTTTGTATGTTGCATTGGCAAGCCATGCGCAGATGCAGTTGCTACTTTCGGACTATGTCCAGCATTACGGCTTGATGCGCAAATCCCGTGCCGACGGCAAACCCGAACCGGTTGCAGCGCACCACAGCTGGAACAGCCCGCATTGGTATTCATCCGCCATGATGCTGAACGCGACCCGCCATTCAGACCATCACGCCCGCCCTGCCCGCGCCTATCCCGCGCTGGACCTACCCGATGATGCGCCGATGTTGCCGCGCCCCCTGCCACTGATGGCCAGTATTGCGCTGGTGCCCCCGCTTTGGCGGCGAATCATGGACCCTCTGGCGGACAGGTGGCGCAATGCGTAGCTTTCTGGTGCTGCTTTGCCTTGCGACACCTGCCGCGGCGCAGGAAACGGTGGATGCTGACGCATTCGACGCCCATGTCACTGGCCGCACCATCACCTTCCGCACCGAGACCAATCCCGCTTACGGCGTCGAAGCTTATCTGCCCAACCGCCGCGTGATGTGGTCCACCTTTGACGGGACCTGCATGTATGGCGTCTGGTACGAAGAGGACGGCGATATCTGTTTCCAGTACGACGATAATCCCGAACCGCAATGCTGGGCCATCACGCTGGAAGATTACGGGATCAGGGGCGTTTTCACCAATGTCCCTTTTGGGACGATCATCTTTGAAACAGATGATGACGCACCGCTAATCTGCAACGATCTGTCATCCTGACCGGACGTTGACCCGCCCGTCTGCGAACTGGATTTCCAGATCGCCCGCTTTGGCCGCTGTCTGGCTATCCGTCACCAGCGCCTCACCCGAACGCACGACCGCATAACCCCGTTTGAGGGTTTCCATATACCCCAAGGTTTCGCGCAGCCGGTCCAGTGACGCCAGCTTTGCCGTCCGTTCCGCCTGTTGGCGTGTCGCACGGTCGGACAGACGTTGCAGCGCATTGCCAAGCCGTTCGTCCTGCCGGTCCAGCCGCATCTGCAACAGATCCGCCCGCAACCCGCGCCCTGCCCGTTCCAGAATCGCCGCCGCATCACGGTTGCGGCGTTGAAGCGCAGGCACCAGCCTGTCGCCAAGCGCGGTCAGATGGCGCCGATCCTCGGCCAGTTTGCGTTGCAGGATCGCGGGGCGCAGGGCGGCGTCGGACAATTGCAGCCGCTTTTTGGCGGCGGCTTGCCGCAAGGCGGCGGGCAGACGGTCGGACAGATAATCCAGCCGCTGGCGTGGTCCTTCGGTCAATGTATCGACCTGCGGCAAGGCACGGGCCAGATCGCGCAGGCGCTGGCTGCGGTTCTGCACACCGTTGGACAAGGCCCGCACCAGCCGCGCACCCTGCCCGTCGACAAAGGCCAGCAATTCCATCCGCACCGGCACGGCCAGTTCCGCCGCCGCCGTCGGTGTCGGCGCGCGCACGTCGGCCGCGAAATCAATCAGCGTGGTGTCGGTTTCATGGCCCACCGCAGAAATCAGCGGTATGCCGGATGCCGCCGCCGCACGGACCACGATTTCTTCGTTGAACCCCCACAAATCCTCTAACGATCCACCGCCACGCGCGACGATCAGCAAATCAGGGCGCGGCAAGGCACCACCGGGGGTCAATTGGTTGAACCCGTTGATGGCCGCCGCCACCTCGCCCGCGCATTTCTGGCCTTGCACAGCGACCGGCCAGACCAGCACCTTGCGCGGGAAACGGTCGCGCAACCGGTGCAGGATATCGCGGATTACAGCACCGGACGGGGATGTCACAACGCCGATAATCTCGGGCAGATACGGCAGCTTTTGTTTGCGTGCGGCATCAAACAACCCCTCGCCCGCCAGCATAGCGCGGCGTTTTTCCAGCATCGCCATCAGCGCACCGGCACCCGCAGGCTGGATATCCTCGATGATCATCTGATATTTCGACTGGCCCGGAAAGGTCGTCAGCTTGCCGGTGGCGATCACCTCCATCCCCTCTTCCGGCCGGTGGGTCAGCGCGGCAGCGCGGCCTTTCCAGATGATCCCCGACAGCACAGACCTGTCGTCTTTAAGGTCAAGATAGATATGCCCCGACGCGGGCCGCGATATGCGCCCCAATTCGCCGCGCACGCGGATATGCGAAAACCCGCCTTCAATCGCCTTCTTTACCGCGCCCGAAATCTCGGAGACGGAAAATTCCGGTGTGTTATCGGCTGGGGCGGGATCGTCGAAAAGGTCCATCAGTCGCTCTTGTGATATGGTTCCCCCGACCTTAGAACGCCCTTGACCAAAGTCCAAGCGGAGAGCGCCATGAACATCCTGATCCTCGGCAGCGGCGGGCGCGAACATAGTCTCGCCTGGGCGATCAAACAGAACCCCAAATGCGACCGGCTGATTGTGGCGCCGGGCAATGCGGGCATCGCGCAGATCGCCGATTGCGCCGATATCAACATGCTTGACGGTGATGCCGTGGCGGTTTTCGCCGAAGAAAACGCCATTGATTTCGTGATCATCGGGCCAGAGGCCCCCCTTGCCGCCGGTGTCGCCGACCGTTTGCGCCGTGCCGGTTTGCTGGTCTTTGGCCCCTCGCAGGCCGCAGCGCAGCTGGAGGCGTCAAAAGCCTTTACCAAATCCATCTGCGATGCCGCGGGCGCCCCCACTGCGGGCTACGCGACCTTCACCAATGCGGATGAAGCCCGCGCCTATGTGCAGGCCCAAGGTGCGCCCATCGTTATCAAGGCCGACGGTCTGGCCGCAGGCAAAGGCGTCACCGTCGCCATGACGCTGGACGAAGCACTCGCCGCCATCGACGACATGTTCGACGGGGCCTTTGGCGATGCAGGCGCGTCGGTGGTGATCGAGGAATTTATGGAAGGCGAAGAAGCGTCCTTCTTCGTGCTCTGCGACGGCAAGACGATCCTGCCTGTCGGCACCGCCCAGGACCACAAACGCGCCTTTGACGGCGATCAGGGGCCGAACACAGGCGGCATGGGTGCCTATTCCCCTGCCCCCGTGATGAACGACGCGGTCACGCAAAAGGCGCTGTCGGAAATCATCCAGCCCACGATGGATGAAATGGCCCGCCGTGGCACAATGTTTCAGGGCGTTTTGTTCTGCGGTCTGATGATCCAGAACGGCCAGCCACGGCTGGTGGAATATAACGTCCGCTTTGGCGATCCCGAATGTCAGGTCTTGATGATGCGGCTGGGTGGCCAGATCCTTGATCTGCTGCAGGCCTGCGCCGAAGAACGCCTGCACGAGATGACTGTCAATTGGGCAGACGATCACGCGCTGACAATCGTCATGGCCGCCAACGGCTATCCCGAGGCTTACGCCAAAGGCAGCGTGATCAGCGGGCTGGACGGTTTGCCTGCCGACAGTTTCCACATGGTCTTTCATGCGGGCACGAAACGGGTGGACGGGCAATATCAGGCCAACGGTGGCCGCGTGCTGAACGTCACCGCCCGCGGCGCAACCTTGGCAGAGGCGCATGAACAAGCCTATGCGATGGCGCAAGGCATCGACTGGCCGGGCGGTTTTTACCGGTCGGACATCGGCTGGCGGGCGCTCTAAAGTTGAACGGGGTTTAAAATTGAACCGACTTTAAAGTTAAAGTCGCTGACTGACGGGCAGATTGCTTTTTACAGCCACGCCGCGAGATAAAGCATAAGCACAATCCAGACCTTCACGCGGAGCGCAGCGGCCGGCAGGAATGAGCCCAAATTGATTGATGCTGCATCTTGCTTAAATGTCCGGTTTCGACATTCTGAGGTGGCTACAATCAAGCGGTGAAGTAATGGTCCCGAAAATATCAGAGAAGTACTTTCAAGCCTTGCTTGGGCAGGTGGATGCTGTGGAAGCTGTTTCAACCATCAGTGG
>PUNR01000393.1 GCA_003551805.1 Loktanella sp. | reverse complement strand
ATCTGACAGACAAGCCACACCCACGCCCTTGCAGGGGCTGACCGCTGGGGCCGGGTTCGCATTGTCGGGGAACTTGGTCCCTGTATACTTGTCGCAAGGCCAAGAGGAAAGATCAAAAATCCCCCATCGTCAGAGCCTAAATATCCCCGCCGGAGGCTTTCACATTCTAAAGGAATGTGAACCGGTTACGCCAGCACAGCGCGGGTCAGGTCGCTGTCAGGCGCTGCCAGATCCTCGATCACATCAAAATGGTGCCGATCCGGCACCGTGACCAGCGGCACATCCCAGACGTGCGCCAGCAAAGCCGCCTGTTCCAGAAAAACCGGCCTTTCCGCCCCGCCCACCCAGACCGTCACCGGCACTTGCGGGACCGGCAAATGCACCGGGCTTTCACTGGCGACGACATCGGGCGTGATCCCCAGATCGCCATTCATCGACGTCTGCATCAATGGTGCCAGATCAGCGACAGGCGATATCGGCACCACCCGCGCCAGCCGGTCCTGCCACCCCGCCCCGGGCAGTGGCGCGGTCATTCGTGCCACCAATTGCCCGCCCGCCGAATGCCCGACCAGCCGGACAGGCCCCGGCACACGGGCCGCGATCACGGCAATCACCTGCGCAATCTGATCACCAATCTGCGCAATCCCGACATCGGGACACAAATCATAAGACGGCATCGCCACCGCCCAACCATGCGCCAAAGGCCCCGCCGCCAGATGCGACCAATAGGATTTGTCAAACCGCAGCCAATAGCCGCCATGCACGAAAATCACGACGCCTTTTGCCAGACGGTTAGGATGAAACAGATCGAAACGCTCGCGCGGTCTTTCGCCGTAGACTAGATCAATTTCGCACCGCGCGCCTGCACGAAACGCTGCTGCCTGCGCCGCCCAACGGTCCGGATAATCCGCGCCCCCCGGAATGTAAGCCGCATTCGCATAAGCATCATCCAGCTTCATCCGTCAGCCCCCCTTTACCTTTACCCCCGTCAGGGGTCACATTGTGCCAAAGTCAAAGGAGACTACCATGCTTGATGAAACCACCAACCTCAAATCCATGCTCGGCCGCCCTGATCTTTTGTGTGATGCCGCTTTTGTCGGCGGAGAATGGGTTCAGGCGACCAGCGGCAAAACCTTCGACGTGACCAACCCCGCACGCGGTGATGTGATCGCGCAGATCCCTGATCTGTCCCGCGCCGAAGTCGCCAAAGCCATTGATGCCGCCCAAAAAGCCCAGAAACCATGGGCCGCGTTGCCCGCCAAGGAGCGGTCCAAGGTGCTGCGCAAATGGTTCGACTTGATGATGGAAAATCAGGAAGACCTTGCCATCATCATGACCTCTGAACAGGGTAAACCACTGGCCGAGGCGCGCGGCGAAGTCGCCTATGGCGCATCCTTCGTGGAATGGTTCGGCGAAGAGGCCAAGCGCGCCTATGGGCAGACGATCCCCGGTCACATGGCCGACAAACGCATCACGGTCATCAAACAGCCGATCGGTGTGGCCGCAGGCATCACGCCATGGAATTTCCCCAACGCCATGATCGCGCGCAAAGTCGCCCCTGCGCTGGCTGCTGGCTGCGCCTTCGTCGTGCGCCCTGCGTCGCTGACGCCGCTGTCAGCGCTCGCCATGGCGAAACTGGCCGAAGAGGCAGGCGTGCCAAAGGGGCTGTTTTCGGTCGTCACCTCCACCTCGTCATCAGAAGTGGGCAAGGAATTCTGCGAAAACCCCATCGTGCGCAAACTGACCTTCACCGGATCGACCGAAGTCGGGCGCATCCTGTTGAAACAAGCCGCCGATCAGGTAATGAAATGCAGCATGGAACTGGGCGGCAATGCGCCTTTCATCGTCTTTGATGACGCCGATCTGGATGCGGCGGTCGACGGTGCCATCGCCTGCAAATTCCGCAATAATGGCCAGACCTGCGTCTGCGCCAACCGGATCTACGTACAAAAAGGCGTCTATGACGATTTCGCCGCCAAGCTGAAAGTCGCGGTCGAAAAACTGCGCGTAGGCGACGGGTTGTCCGATGGCACCACACTTGGGCCACTGATCGAACCGGCGGCCGTCAAGAAGGTGCAGGAACACCTGGACGATGCCTTAGCCAAAGGCGGCAAGGTGCTGACAGGCGGCAAACCGCATGATCTGGGCGGGCAGTTTTTCGAGCCCACAATCGTCACCCATGCGACCAAGGACATGCTGGTCAGCACGGACGAGACCTTCGGCCCATTCGCGCCGCTGTTCATGTTCGAGGACGAAGACGACGTGATCTTTCAGGCCAATGATACGATCTTCGGCCTTGCGTCCTATTTCTATGCCAAGGACCTATCCCGCGTCACCAAAGTGGCCGAGGCGCTGGAATACGGCATCGTCGGCGTGAACACCGGCATCATCTCGACCGAGGTGGCACCTTTCGGCGGCATCAAGCAATCGGGCTTGGGCCGTGAAGGGTCATCGCATGGCATGGATGATTACATGGAACTGAAATACATCTGCACCAGTGTCTAGACTTGTAGGGCGGGGCTTGCCCCGCCCTACGCCAACTGGCTGCGCGCGACCGGGATCACGTCACTTTCAATCAACCGCATGATATCGCCGAAATGACCGCCCGACCGCGCGGGTAAATTGGGGTTCGACGTCAGCGCCAATGTCATTTCCAGCGCAGGCACCGTGCAGATCACCTGCCCGCCATAGCCCCGGGCCAGCGCATAACCGACACCATCCGCCTGACCCAGAAACCAGCCATAACCATAGCTTAGCCCCGAAAACTGCGACCGCGTGCGCGGCTCCAGCGAGCGCGCGACCCAATCGGCACTCAGCACTTGCGCCCCGTTGAACTGACCGCCCATGCGGTACATCTCGCCAAAGCGCGCCATACCGTCCAGCGTCAGCGCCATTTCATTTCCACCCAGATAAAACCCCTGCGGATCGCGGGTCCATGCGGGTATCTCGATCCCCAAAGGCTGGCCCAGACGGCTGCGCGCAAGGTCAAGCAACGCCCGCCCCGATACTTCGGTCAGCACAGCGCCCAGCACATGGAATGATCCGGTAGAATACAGCATCGGCCCGCCCGGTTCCGCCACAAAAGGACGGCCCAGCGCATTGGCGACCCAGTTGCGGCTGCTGACCCAACCGCCGTAATTGCCGCCTGACGTGCGTTCCAGGCCCGTCTGCATCGTCACCAGATTTTCGACGGTGATCCCTGCCACACGCGGATCGGCGCCAGACGGGATCAGCCCCGGCGCAACCTCGCCCAATGTCGATTGCAAGGACGCGATTTCGCCCCGGTCCAACGCCGCACCCGTTAACGCCGCAACAATCGTCTTGGACACCGACTTGACCGGCACGGCACGGCCCAGCGCCGGTCCCCGAAACACCTGCGACACGACCTCTGCCCCGGATTGACGCACAACAAGCGCGTGGCATTGCTCTAACGCCCGCGCACGATCGGCGACCGCCCCCCAAGGGTTGGCCTGCGCAATCAGCGGCGATGCAAGGCTGGCTGCGGCCCCAAATAATACTGTCCGGCGGTGAAAACGTGACATGACAAATCCTTCTTCAACGCGCAAAGGATAAGCCGCCACCCCCGACAGGCCAGTGACATTCGCGTGTGCGCGCCACCTGCTTTATCATCGTCAGAGTAAAAATATCCCCGCGCGGAGCGCATCAGGTCTTACCACGCCACAGGCGCCCCGAAAGGCGCACAGCCTTAAGGCAGTTCATCTGCAGGAATGATCGGAAAGAACGCGCCCTGCGACCTGACCCCGAACCAGCGCACGCCGTCGTGATCCGCTTCCTGCCCCATATCGACCAACCGGTAGAAAGATTTGCGGTCAATCAACGCCTCCAGATTGGCGCGGACCAACACATAGGGCGCAGGTTCGCCTGTTTGCGCATCACGCTCTACCCTTATCGGGTTGTCCGGCCCTGCTGTAACCTTGTCGCCGACGTTGGTTTCAAAGGTCAGGTCATCGCCATGCTGATTGACATCCACCGCCACAAACGGCGCATCTTCGACTGTGATGCCCACCTTTTCCACCGGTGTGACCAGCACATAATCATCCCCGTCGCGCCGCAGGATGGTCGAAAACAGCTTGACCAGCGCGGGCCGCCCAATGGGCGTGCCCATGTAAAACCACGTCCCGTCCCGCGCGATGCGCATGTCGATATGCCCGCAATGCGGCGGATTCCACAGATGGACCGGCGGGAGTCCGCCTTTTTGCACCGCCTGCGCGCTGGCAGCGAGGCTTTCGGCGCTTGGCGCTACAATCTTTTGTGTGGTCGTGGATTTTGCCATTGGGATCACCCGTATTATCTGGTCGTATGGTTCATATAGAATGATTGAGGGAATGTCATGACACAGGATGCTGATCTCGTCGGCCAGATCGAAACGCTGGGCGAAAAACTGGGCCAGGCGCGCGACAGCATCGCAGCCCGCTTTATCGGCCAGACCCGTGTCGTCGACCTGACGCTGTCAGCCCTGATCTGTGGCGGCCATGCCGTGCTGATCGGCCTGCCCGGTCTGGGCAAGACGCGGTTGGTCGAGGCGCTGTCCACCGTCATGGGCCTGAACGGCAATCGCATCCAGTTCACGCCAGACCTGATGCCGGCAGATATCCTCGGCTCCGAAGTGCTGGAAACCGCCGCTGACGGCACCCGCGCGTTCCGGTTCATCGAAGGCCCTGTGTTCTGCCAATTGCTAATGGCTGATGAAATCAACCGCGCGAGCCCCCGCACGCAATCCGCCTTGCTACAGGCCATGCAGGAAAAAGAGGTCACGATCGCAGGCCAGCATCGCCCCTTGGGTGTGCCCTTCCACGTTCTTGCCACACAAAACCCGCTGGAACAGGAAGGCACCTATCCCCTGCCAGAGGCGCAGTTGGACCGTTTCCTTGTTCAGATCGACGTGCCCTACCCCGACAGGCAGACCGAACGCGACATCCTGATTGCCACCACCGGCGTGGAAGATGCCCAAGCGACCGCCGTGTTCAGCGCAGGCGAATTGCTGGCCGCACAAGCGCTGCTGCGCCGGATGCCCGTGGGTGAAAACATCCTTGATATGATCCTTGATCTGGTGCGCGCCTGTCGTCCCGACGATGCCAGCGCCCCCGATATCATCCGCCAATCAGTCAGCTGGGGCCCCGGTCCGCGTGCGGCGCAGGCGCTGATGCTGACGGTACGGGCCTCTGCCCTGCTGGATGGTCGTCTGGTGCCCTCGGCTGAAGATGTGCGCAACATGGCGGTTCCAGTGCTGGAACACCGCATGGCGCTGTCGTTCGCGGCCCGCGCGCGGGGTGAAAACGTACAATCCGTCATCAATCAGGTCGCAGGCCAAATTACGCAGGTCGCAGCGGCGGCATGAACACGCCACTCACTCTCCGGTCACAGGGCGAAAGCCTTGCGGCGCATCTGCCGCCCTTGCTGGCCGAGGCCGAACATCTGGCCGCGACCGTCCTTTTGGGTGACCACGGGCGCAGGCGGGCGGGTGTCGGCGATACATTCTGGCAATACCGTCCGGCACAAAGCCATGATGCCGCGCGCAGCATCGACTGGCGCCGATCGGCGCGGTCGGATGCACGGTTCGTGCAGGACAAGGAATGGCAGATCGCGCAATCCATCATCCTTTGGGTCGATCAGGGGGCGTCGATGGGCTTTGCCTCGGACGATCACGCAACCAAGGCGGACCGCGCGCGGACCTTGGCGATGGCGCTGGCGATCCTGCTTAGCCGTGGGGGCGAACGTGTCGGGCTGACTGGTCTGCGCCTGCCACCGCGTCGGGGGTCGGTACAATTGCAGCAGATGGCGCAGATCCTGTCCGAAGATGACCCGAACGACCACGGATCACCCGATACTGCCGGCATGTTGCCGCATTCGCGCGCTTTGTTCGTCAGTGATTTCCTTGGCAATATCGACGGCGTCACAGCCGCACTGACCCGTGCCGCTGACCGCGGTGTGCGTGGCGCGCTGTTGCAGGTGCTTGATCCGCAGGAAGAGGCGTTTCCATTCGACGGGCGCACGATCTTTCAATCCATGACAGGTGCGGTGCGCCATGAAACCCTGCGCGCGCGCGATCTGAAAACCCGCTATCTGGACCGGCTGGCTGCGCGTAAAGATCAGCTGCAAAATCTTGCCCGCACGACGGGTTGGCAGTTTCACAGCCACCACACCGGCCAACCCGCAACGCAAGCGCTGCTGTGGCTTTATGGTGCGCTGGAAAGGCAACGCTGATGTGGATGCTTGGACCTGTCGGCTTTACCGCCCCATTTCTGCTGCTTGGCCTGATCGCCCTGCCGATCCTGTGGATATTGCTGCGCGCCGTGCCGCCAGCCCCTGTGCAACGGCGGTTCCCCGGTGTGGCACTGCTTTTGGGTCTGAAAGACGCCGAAAGCCAAAGCGACCGCACGCCTTGGTGGTTGCTTTTACTGCGCCTTCTAGCTGTGGCTGCGGTGATTATCGGCTTTGCAGGCCCCACGTTGAACCCGCAACAGGCACGCGACGGGCGCGGTGATCTGGTGATTGCCCTTGATGGCACTTGGGCGGGCGCCCCGCAATGGCAGGCCACGATGGACCGCGTGTCGGCGATGTTGTCCGAAGCCGCCGCAAACGAACGGCGCGTTGCCGTTGTCACGCTGACCAGCCTGCCCTTGGCCGAACCGCTGCCCTTTGCAGCACCTAGCGCGTGGCAGGAACGGCTGGCCAATGTGCAACCGAAACCTTGGCAACCGGTTGATCCGGCAGCGTATTTCGCAACGCAGGCAGGCAGCTTTGAGACATTCTGGATCAGTGACGGGCTAGACTATGCCGGCCGCGACGACCTGCTTGCAACGTTCGAGCAGGCAGGCCCCGTAACCGTATTCCAGACCCCGCGTCAGGTGACCGGCCTGCGCCCCGCACGGTTCGAGGATGGCGAGGTGCGCATCAGCGCCACCCGCACCCCTATCGGGGCGCCCAGCGAGACGACGATCACCGCCATCGGCCTTGACCCTGCAGGTGTCGAACGCGCGCTGGCCAGCGTGCCGCTGGCCTTTGACGCAGGCGAGGAGGTGGCGGAAACCACCTTTGCCCTGCCGCCTGAATTGCGCAACCGGATCACGCGGTTTGAATTGACCGGCACGCGGTCTGCCGCCGCTGTCAGCCTGACGGATGATGCCTTGCGCAGGCGTCAGGTCGCCTTGATCTCGGGCCGCGAAGACCGCGAAGGTCTGGAGCTGCTGTCGCAACTTTACTATCTGCGCGAGGCACTGGAACCCACCGCCGATCTGATTGATGGCGATCTTGAAGATATCTTGCTGGCCAACCCCGATGTGATCGTGCTGGCCGATGTCGCGATCCTCACCGATATCGAAGCACAGGGCATCGCCGCATGGGTCGATGCGGGTGGCCTGCTTTTGCGGTTTGCCGGGCCGCGGCTTGCTGCATCGGATGTGGGGCGTGGGTCCGAAGACCCGCTGCTGCCGGTGCGCCTGCGCGAAGGCGGTCGCAGCGTCGGTGGCGCGATGAGCTGGGGAGAGCCGAAAACGCTGGCCCCCTTTGCCGCCGATACGCCGTTTTTCGGGCTGGCCGTGCCCGACGATGTGACCATCACCAGTCAGGTGATGGCCCAGCCTGACCCGACGCTGGCCGACCGCGTGATTGCGCAACTGGCCGATGGCACGCCGCTGGTCACACGCAAATTCAGCGGCGACGGACAGGTCGTGCTGGTCCATGTCACCGCCAATGCGGAATGGTCAAGCCTGCCGTTATCGGGCCTTTTTGTGCAGATGCTGGAACGACTTGCGGTGTCCACACGTCCCGTCACACCCGATGCGACGGAACTGGAAGGCACGATCTGGCAACCCGTCCGCCTGCTGGACGGGTTCGGCCAGCTAGAGGACACACGCGACCTTGCGGGTGTCCCTGGCGAAACGCTGGTCAGCCAGACGCCCGGGCCGGATTTGCTACCGGGGGTTTATGTCGGGCGTGACCGTCAGATTGCAGTCAATGTGATCGGCGCACAAACAACACTCACGGCTGCGCAATGGCCTGCGCGGATTGCTGTCGAGGGTATGGATATGGTGCGTGCCACCGCGCTGAAGGGCTGGTTGCTGACCGCGGCACTGGCCTTGCTGCTGATCGATCTGATCGCATCGCTTGCCGTGGGTGGGCGCTTGCGCGGGCCGCGTGCGGATGTGGCGGCGGCATTGGTGCTGGCACTGTTCATTGCGCCACAAGCGAAAGCGCAGGATGATTTCGCGATCCGCGCAACGTCAGAGGTGGTTCTGGCGCATGTGCTGACCGGCGATCCCGCCGTGGATGATGTGACGGCGGCAGGCTTGCTGGGTCTGTCGCAAACCTTGACACGGCGCACGTCGATCGAACCCGCAGCGCCCATGGGCGTGAACATTGAAACCGACGAGCTGGCGTTTTTTCCGTTCCTTTACTGGCCGATCACTGCCAATTCCGAACTGCCCAGCCGCGAAGCCTATGGCAAACTGAACCGCTATCTGCGGTCAGGCGGGATGATCCTGTTTGACACGCGTGATGCCGATACAGCGCGTTTCGGGTCAGGTTCACCCGAAGGGGCACGGTTGCAGGCGATTGCACGATCCCTTGATATTCCACCGTTGGAACCGATCCCGCAGGATCATGTCCTGACGCGCACGTTTTATTTGCTGCAGGATTTCCCCGGACGCCACGCCAGCCGAGACGTGTGGGTCGAAGCCTCGCCCGTGGGGGCAGAGGTTGCTGACGGGATGCCATTTCGCAACCTCAATGACGGGGTGACGCCGGTGGTTGTCGGCGGCAATGACTGGGCGCGTGCTTGGGCGGTAACAGCGAATGGTGCGCCGATGTTTCCGGTCGGACGCGGCACCGCAGGCGAACAGCAACGCGAAATTTCGCTGCGCTTTGGCGTCAACCTGATCATGCATGTGCTGACGGGCAACTATAAATCCGATCAGGTGCATGTGCCGGATCTGCTGGACCGGTTGGGGCAATGAATATGGGTTTGATCTTGCTGTGTCAGATGCTGGTGCATCTGACGCCTCCGGCGGGGATATTTAAGCTCGGACGATGCGAGGGGTCGTGGCTATGACCGGAACCGTGATTTTTGATCCGCTGATTCCGCTTTTCGGGGTTTATGTGCTGGCGGCGCTGGCTGTGCTGGCCGTCGCGCTGGCGATCTGGCGGCGTTTGCCGGGGTGGTGGTTGCGCGGTCTGGCGGGTCTGGCCTTGCTGGCAGCGATGGCCAATCCGTCGCTGCAACAAGAAGACCGCGCGCCGCTGAGCGATATCGTCATGGTCGTTGTCGATGAAAGCGCCAGCCAGCGGATTGCCGACCGGCCCGACCAGAACGAAGCGGCCCTTGCCAATGTCACGCAGCAGCTGAACCGGCAGCCGAATACCGAAATGCGTATTGTCACGCTTGGCGATGCCCCAGGTGATCAGGGGACAGCCTTGATGTCGGCCCTGTCGCAAGCACTGGCCGAAGAACCACAGGGCCGGGTTGCAGGCATCATCCTGATCACCGATGGCCGCGTCCATGATATGGAAAACGCCCCCGCCCTGCCCGCACCGCTGCATGTTTTACT
>PUNR01000065.1 GCA_003551805.1 Loktanella sp. | reverse complement strand
GCCAAGGCGTTGGCCATAACACGCAGGCCCGAACAGCGACAAAGGCAGCGTACCTTTGGCGATGGTCATGATCCCGTTGCCCGCCCCGTGCAGAATTGCAAAGACATAGGCGGCAGGCCCGCCGACACTGATCAGCGCGACCGCAGCGACAGGATGTGCCGCCGCTGCCAGCCGTGTCGATGCCAGCGGATGAAACCGCCGCAACAGGCCAAATTCCAGCACGCGGGCGGCGACTTGTGCGGGGCCGATCAGCGCGCCAGCGGCAATGGCAACTGCCGTGCTGGCGCCCGCCGCCTGCAACAACCCCGGCAAATGCGCCGCCATCGCGGTGGCGTTGAACCATGTCACTGCAAAGACAAAGGCCAGCACCCAAAGTGCTGCGCGCGATGGTGGCGGGCCTTCGGGCGCTGGTGTGGCAGGTTTCGGCAACGCCTCGCTGCCGCGCGGCAACCATGCGTTTAGCGGTAGGGCGATGAAGATGTGGATCAGCGCCCAGCCCAGACACGCCTCGCGCCAGCCCCATGTCGCCAGCATGATCCCCGACAAAGGCCAGCCCACTGTGCTAGCGAACCCCGCGATCAGGGTGATGCCGGTGATCGGTCCACGCGCATCTTTGCCATAGATACCGGCGAGCGTGGCAAAGCCTGCCTCGTACAGCCCGATCCCCATGCCGAAACCGATCACCGCCCAGCCAAGGTAAAGCATCGCAGGTACCGGCGCAGTCGCAAGCAGGCAAAGGCCGAAGGCAAAGATCAGGTTCGACAGCATCAGCACGCCACGTCCGCCAAACCCGTCGATCCGTGCGCCCGCCCAAGGGCCGACGATGGCCGACACCACCAGCGCCATGGAAAACGCGCCAAAGACCCAGACCGGCGACAGCCCGAAACTTTCTGCCATTGGAACGGCAAGCACGGCGGGGATGTAATAGCTTGATGCCCAGCTGACGGTTTGTGCTGTGCCAAGGGCGGCAACCGTAACCCCACGGCGGGCGGGTGAAAGTCTGGCGATCATCAATTTGGTTGCCTGCTATGCCAGTGTCCACAGCTGGAACAATAGCCCCGCAGCAAAGGCCCCCGTCAAGGACAGCCCGATATAAAGCGCAAAGACCTGCGGTTTCGCCAAGGCCCAGACCGCCATCGCCGCAGGGATCGAGGTGACACCGCCTGCCACCAGAAAGGCCATGCCCGCACCGGGCGCCATGCCCTGCCCCATCAAACCACCCACCAGCGGCAGCGCGGCATAGCCGTTGAGATAGGCCGGCACGCCGACCAATGTTGCGGTCAGGATCGGCCAGAGGCCGTTACCGCCCAGCGCCGCCGTCACCGTCTCGGCAGGTATCCATGCCAGCATCAGGCTTTCAAGGATAAAGGCCAGCACCAGCCATTTGGCCAGAAACAGCGTGGTGGTGGATGCGGTTTTGCCGAATTTCGCGCGGCGTTCAGCGTGGTGCCAGAACTGCCAGACCACGGGTTTGGGTGCGCGCACGCGCGCGCCGCCGCAACCGCCATTGCCGATGCCTTCGCGCAGCGGATCGGCAAATGCACCACCGCGTGCCAACAGATGCACCACCAGCCCGCCGAACACGCCCAGACCAATGGCCGCAAGCGTTTTGGCCACAGCAAATTGCAGGTCCAGCACCCCTGCGGTCAGCACGAACATCGACGGGTCCATAATGGGCGACGCCAGCCAGAACGCCATGACCGCCGACAATGGCACACCCATCGCCAGCAGCGCCGCGATCAGCGGGATGACGCCACACGAACAAAACGGCGATATCCCTCCCGCAAGCGCCCCCAGCGCGATCATCATCAAAGGCGCGCCGGTAAATGCCCGCGCGATCAGGTTATCGGCCCCCGTCGCCCCCGCCCATGCAGCGATGCTGATCGACAGGATCAGGAAAGGTGCCGTTTTCAGTAAAGCCGCACCTGCGAAACTGGCCGAGGTACCGGCCTGCGCGGGATCAAAGATCGCCAGCACCAAGAGGATCAGCACTGATGCCAGCCAGACCCTCTGATCGCGCCAGAATTGCACTACGGCTGATCTTGGGCTGGCCGGTGGTGATGCTGCTTCAGTCATATCGACACCTCTGGGTTTATAGTTGTTTTTTCCACAAAAAATCACATGGCATCTGTCGCCGCCTTCAGTGTGACGCCGGAACAGCATTCGGCGGTCAGAAACCCGACCAGCCGGTTCATCGCGTCGAAATCGACACGGTTGAACACTTCGCGACCTTGCTTGTCCTGCATGACCAGCCCCGCATCGACCAAAGCCGACAGATGATGCGCCAGCGTTGATGGTGGAAGGCCCAAGTGTTCACCGATATCACCCACGCGCAAACCGTCATGTCCGGCTTTCACCAACAGGCGAAAGATCGACAGGCGGGCGTCATGGCCAAGGGCGGCAAGCGCGCGGGCATGGGGATTCGTGTTGTTCATGGGATGAATATAACTATAAAATTAGTTTTATAAAGATTTATTTCCGGGACACAGGGCGCGATTTGATCGCGCCCTGTGTGATTGTGGCGGTCAGACCACGTTGCTGCGCCGGATCAGCGATTGAACGGTGTAGACCAGAATGGCGGCACCGATGGCCCCCATTACGGCGATACCCAGAAACACGATCAGATCGACAGGCCCGCCCAAATCGCGCAAATGCGAATTGGTGATGGCCAGCACGAACATCACCGCAGCGACAGCGCCAAAGGGCATGGCGATCTGTGCCACCAGATATTTGCGCATCGACAGTGACCGGTCGCGCACCAGCACATAGATATAGGCGGCAGTCACCGCGACACCTGCCACGACCAGAGCCCAGAACAGGCCGCGCCCGAACATTTCTTCAAACACGGCGATCATGGTGCCGAATGTCAGTTCTTCCATCTGATTTCTCCCTCAGGCTTTGCCGCGCAACATGGCATTATAGGTGGCTTTCAAGGCGACTTCTTTCATCAACCAGCTGATCCACAATTCCTCTAGCGGGGCGATCAAGCCGGGGAAGGACGGCACCAGATTGTTGTGGTAATCGAATTCGATCAGCATGGCGCGACCGACGCGGGTGATCAGCGGGCAGGATGTATAGCCGTCATAGGCAGCGGTTCCTTCCTGTCCCTGAATGGCGGCGACCAGATGGTCTTCGACAACGGGCACCTGCCATTTCACCGATGCGGCGGTTTTGCCCTTGGGCACGCCAGCCACATCGCCAAGCGCAAAGATATCGGGATAACGCAGATGGCGCAGCGTCTGCATGTCACATTCAACCCAGCCCTGATCGGTCCATTTGTCGGCCCAGCTCAGGCCGGATTCGCGGATCACGTCAGGCGCGCGCTGCGGCGGGATGACGTGCAGGTAATCATAGGGTAGCTCAGCATCACCGTCTGGCGTGGTAAAGGTGGCCAGCTTGCGGCCCGGATCAATCGCGCGCAGCACATGGCTGTAATGCGTGGTGATCCCGCGTTCGCCGAACAGCATGCGGATCTTCTCAGCGACGATGGGAACACCAAACAGCGACTGATTGTTGGCGGCGTAATGCATTTCGTGCTTGCCGCGGCCTGCGGTGCGGGTGGCGATGTCTTCAACAAGAAACGCGTGTTTCAAGGGCGCACCAGCGCATTTCATTTCCGTTCCGGGACGCGTGCCCAGACCGACACCGCCTTCTTCGGCAAAACGCGACACCGCAGCCCAGGTTTTCGCGGCATATTCCGGCCCCGCGTAAAGCGCGCCGATTCCGTTTTCGCCGACCATATCCAGCGAAAAACCTTCGATCGCATCGTGATCCAATACCAGACCAGGGGCCACGACCAGAAAATCATAGGCGAGCGTTTCGCCGGTGGTGGTGTCCACGGTTTTGGCAATCGGGTCGATGGCAGCGGCGGCAGCGGCCACATGTGTGACGCCGCGCGGCAGCCAGTCGGTCGTTTTTGACTGGGTGTAGGATGCGGGCTTTAGCCCTGCCGCTACCAGCGACAGGCCGGGCTGGTACCAATGTTCTGCGCGTGGATCGAGGATGGTGATCTGCGCCCCTTCAAGCCGGTCGACCAGACGGTTGACCAGCGCCGTCCCCGCAGCCCCTGCCCCGATGATAACGATGCGCGCCTGCGTCTGCACCATGGCAGCGCGTGCAGGCTGCACAGCGGCGGCTGTTGCCAGCCCTCCGGCGAAAAGCCCTAGAAACCCGCGCCGTGACGCGGCAAATTGCATTTCATTTTTCAAGTTGGATCCCTCCCCTGCGGATACCTGATGTCTGGTGTAGCATACCGTGACCAGTACACATTTCTATATCATAATGTCAAAATGTATGCCGCTGTCTACAAAAACTGACATTGATCTGTGTCAAGGACAGTCATTTGTCCGCATCAGGGCGGCTGATTTTGCGCGCAAAAACCCCGACCTTGCATCATCAAGGTCGGGGCATGCTGTTTGGTTATTCGGCAGGCACCAGCGTGCCACTTGCCGCGGGCCGGCCAAAATGCTGGCGGTTCAGGCGGATGACCAGCGCGATCATCAGGATCTGGGCGACAATGGCGATACCGGTCAAACCCCAGTAAACCATACCAAATTTTGTCACCAGACCGGCAGCCACCAGCCCCTTGTTCACAAAGAACTGGACCATCACCGACAGCGCCACACCGGGACAAACAAGCGCATATGACCCGGGCGAGGTTTTGTTACCAAAAACGAAATCGCCAAAGTAATCCTGTTTGCGCAACACCAGCAGACCCAGCAGCACAAACAGTACCTGCACTGCCAGAATACGGGCCATGAACATCATCGTATCTGCAGCATGGCTGACGGTATCGAACCCCATATGCAGTCCGTGATTCTGTCGCATCGACAGGATGCCGAGGATCGTCAGCAATGGCACGATGACCATCAGTGTCGGCCCAGCTTCGCGTGCGGTGCCGTGCTGCAACATGGCATTCAGGCCGGTGATCGCTGCAAAACCTGCATAGATGATGGCCGAGACGCCAAAAAACGTCGACAGCATCAGCGCGATCCCGACGACAGCGGCGTTGCTGCTCATTGCGGCAGGTGCGGCAAGGCCGACGGCAACCATGGCAAGCGCGAAAGCCGGCAGCACCTGCGCAAAGGAATTATGCGCACCGGTATCAAATGCCCCACCTTTGGTCAGAATCCGCCCAAGGAAATCCCCTATCAACCGCAACGCCCAGACACCGACCGCCAGAAAGGCCAGCATTGCAAAGGGGAACAGATATTCCACAATCCCCCACAGACCCGGCACAAAGACCAGACCCACGATGAAAAGCCCGTTGATCGTCATTGCAACGGCCAAAGGTGCGGCCAGCAGACTGGCCTGTGCGTTGGAATTGCGCAGCGTCTCGAACGCTGGGGTCTGGCGGAAACGGGCCAGCGCGCCAAGGTTCCAGACCAGCAGCTTGATGTTGAAAAACGCCATCACAGCGATCCCCGCCATCGCCACGGCGACCGCCATTTGCAGCGCAAGCGGGCCAGCGGCGAACACCGCCATCAGATCCTCGAACACGGGGACGGGGCGGCCCGTGTAGGGCACCCAGAACATCAGATACATAAAAAAGGTGACAGACAGCCCGCCCGCACCAAGCGAGGCCAGAAAATAAAGCGGCGAATAGGCGTCCGCAGGTCGTATGTGGGTGGTCGTCATGATGATTACTCCAGTTCACTTCACTCTGGGATCAGCAATACATTTCATTATTGGAATGTTTCTTTGATATGGATCAAGTGCCGGTCTTTACGGTCCAGAAAAATGTCGCGCTTGTGCGGCAACCGCGCTAGGCTGAGGAAAATCAACAAAAACCGACAGGCATTACAGTGAACAGCTTGACACGTCACGTCTTCGAACTGGCCGACCATTTGATCGAGATGGACCAGCCGCGCGTTTTGGTCGCGATCGCCGGTGCGCCGGGGTCCGGAAAATCAACAATGGCGACCGAACTGGCGCGCCGGTTGAACGCACGCGGCAAGCGCGCGGTTGTTGTGCCGATGGACGGCTTCCATCTGGACAATGCAATACTAGAGGCGCGCAGCATGTTGCAACGCAAGGGTGCGCCCGAAACCTTTGACGCCAACGGATTTATCCGGCTGATCAAGGCGATCAAATCAGGCGAAGAGGTGTTTGCCCCCGTCTTTGACCGCCCGCGCGATCTCTCGATTGCCGGGGCCGTCGTGATCCCCGCAAATGCGCGCTATGTCATCGCCGAAGGCAATTACCTGATGTTCGACGAAGCCCCGTGGTCGGAGCTTGCGGGATTGTGGGATGTATCGGTGCGCCTTGATGTGCCGATGCCCGAACTGCGCGCCCGCCTGATCCAGCGCTGGCTGAGCCAGAACCTGTCTCGTGCGGTCGCCACGCGCCGCGCCGAAAGCAACGACATCCCCAACGCGCAGCGTATCATCGCCAAGGCCTTGCCTTGCGACTTTACCTTTGACGGTCAACCTGCACAGGCTTAACCGTCGATCCCAGAGGTGTTTTATGCAGATCAACGATATCCCCACACAGCCCATCGCAGGCCAGAAGGCCGGAACATCCGGCCTGCGCCGCCGCACACGCGATTACATGGCACCGCTGTTTTTGGAAAATTACACGCAGGCGATTATTGACGGCACCGGCGGCGCTGCTGGAAAGACCTATGTGGTGGGCGGAGACGGGCGGTATTTCAACGACGCCGCGATCCAGACGATCCTGCGGATACTGGCAGGCAACGGCGCTGGGGCGGTGGTTGTCGGACAGGGCGGGTTGTTGTCCACGCCAGCCGCATCGCATCTGATCCGCAAGACAGGCGCCGATGGCGGGTTCATCCTTTCCGCAAGCCATAACCCCGGCGGGATAGACGCGGATTTCGGGCTGAAATACAACATGGCCAACGGCGGCCCCGCAACCGAGACGGTGACAGAGGCTATTTTTTCCGCGACCAAGACGATTTCGCAAATCCGCATAGCCGACAGCGCCGATATCGACCTGCAAAGTCTTGGCAAGGTGCAGATAGGCCAGATGCAGGTCCGCATTGTCGATCCTGTCACGGATTATCTGGCGTTGATGGAATATCTGTTCGACCTTGACGCAATCGCCGCGTTGTTTGCGGGCGGGTTCACCATGCGTTTTGATGCGATGCATGCCGTGACCGGACCTTATGCGCGCGCGGTTCTGGTGGACCGCTGCGGCGCTGCTGGTGACAGCGTGATGAACGCCATTCCCCTGCCCGATTTCGGCGGCGGCCATCCCGACCCCAACCCAATCTGGGCGCATGAACTGATGGCGGTCATGCAAGGCGCGGACGCCCCCGATTTTGGCGCGGCTAGCGATGGTGACGGTGATCGCAACATGATCGTCGGGCGCGGCCAGTATGTCACCCCATCCGACAGCCTTGCGCTGATTGCGGATCAGGCGCATCTGGCCAAAGGCTATGCCCGCGGGCTGGCGGGTGTGGCGCGGTCGATGCCGACCTCTGGCGCGGTGGACCGGGTGGCTGCAGCCAAAGGCATCCCCTGTTTCGAGACACCGACAGGGTGGAAATTTTTCGGCAACCTGCTTGATACCGGTCAGATCACCCTTTGTGGCGAGGAAAGTGCCGGCACCGGATCCGATCATATCCGTGAAAAAGACGGGCTTTGGGCGGTGCTGATGTGGTTGAACATCATTGCGGTGTCGGGCCGGTCTGTGGCCGATCTGATGACGGCGCATTGGCAGGCCTACGGGCGCAATTACTATTCCCGCCATGATTATGAAGAGGTCGACAGCGGCGTTGCGCATGAACTGATGGCCGATCTGCGCGGCAAGCTGGCTGAATTGCCGGGTCAGGTTTTTGCCGGGATGACGGTCACGGCAGCAGATGATTTCGCCTATGATGATCCCGTCGATGGTAGCCGGTCCGCGCAGCAGGGCCTGCGGATTTTCTTTGACGGCGGCGCACGCGCTGTGTTGCGCCTTTCGGGAACAGGGACGACGGGGGCGACATTGCGGGTCTATCTTGAACAGCTTGTCACAACGCCCGGTGACCTGCATCATGATGCAGGCGACATGCTGGCACCGCTTGCCGCGGCGGTCGATGCTGTCGCGGGGATTTCGGCGCGAACGGGGCGTGATGGGCCCGATGTCAGGACTTAAGAACTTTTAAGCCTCCGGCGGGGATATTTAAGCTCTGACGATGGGGTCAGATCAGTAGGAGCGTGACGACAGGGAACATCAGCAGGATCACCACGCGGATGACGTCAGAACCGACGAAGAACATCACCGCTTTGTAGGTTGCCGTGATTTTTGTGGTCCGGTCCATGCTGTTGATGATGAAAAGGTTCATGCCGACAGGCGGTGTGATCAACCCCACCTCGACCACGATCAGCACAAGGATGCCGAACCAGATCGCAAGCTGTTCCGGCGTCATTCCGAAATCAAGGCCGGAGATGACCGGCCAGAAGATCGGCACCGTCAACAAGATCATCGACAGGCTGTCCATCAGGCAGCCCAGCACCAGATAAAAAATCAGGATCATCACCATAATCATCATCGGGCTGAACCCCTGACCCGCGACCCAAGCGGACAGTTCCTGTGGAACCTGCGTCAGGGCGAGAAAGCCGTTGTAGAACGCCGCCCCCAGCACGATGAAAAAGATCATGCCGGTGCCAGTAGCTGTTTCCGTCAGGCTGTCGCGCAAGGTGCGCCAGCCGAGCTTGCCTGAAAAAAGCGCGATCAGACCGGTGCCTGCGGCCCCCACCGCCGCCCCTTCGGTCGGGGTGAACCAACCGTTGTAGATACCGCCCACAACCAGACCAAAGACAACAACAACCGGCCAGACCGGCAGCAATGCCTGCAAGCGGTCTGTCATTGGCAGTTTATCCTGCGTACCTGCCTGATCGGGGTAAAGCCGCACATAGATCGCGATGGTCAGCATGTAACCCAATGCCGCCAGTACGCCGGGGATGATCGCGGCGGCAAACAGCTTGGCGATGTTCTGTTCGGTCAGGATTGCATAGATCACGAGGATCACCGAAGGCGGGATCAAGATACCCAACGTGCCCCCCGCCGCCAGCGTCGCTGTGGCGAAGCCGCCCGCGTAACCCGACCGGCGCAATTCAGGCAGGGCGACCTTGCTCATCGTGGCGGCGGTGGCCAGTGACGACCCGCAGATCGCGCCGAAACCGGCGCAAGCACCTACGGCAGCCATCGCCATCCCGCCTTTGCGGTGACCCAGAAACGCCCCAGCCGCCCGGAACAATGCCTGCGACATGCCCGAATGGGTAGCAAATTGCCCCATCAGCAAAAACAGCGGGATGATCGACAGGCTGTAGTTGGAAAACGTCGAATAGGTTTCCGATTTCAGCCGCGCCATAAACACGGTGGTGCCATCGGTCGCCAGCCACAGCCCGCCGATGCCGCAAAGCAGCATCGCCAGACCGATGGGCGCGCGCAGAAAGATCAGCACAAGCAAGACGGGGAAGGACAGGAATCCCAGTGCAAGATCGCTCATTCCACGGGCCTGCCGGTCAGGTGCCGCGCGGCGCAGTAAAGGCTGGTGATGCAGGCGACAACCGCGACGACAAGGCAGGCGGCATAGGCCCACCAAACCGCAAACTGGATCAGGAATGTGGTTT
>PUNR01000264.1 GCA_003551805.1 Loktanella sp. | reverse complement strand
CTGAATTGCCTAGTGAAGCAATTCTGATTGATCCAATGCACCCTGAACGAAAAAATTCAGCACTGGTGAAGCAAAACTTGCGTCAAGTCCGCGAGATCGTCGGCACCGACGATGACGCTGCTGATCTCGTACTACTGGCGATCAAACATGCACGTAAACGAGTGGTTCTAAAGTGGCCCGCTAAGGCTGATCCTATTGAGGGCGTTAAGAAATGCACTCACCAAATCATTGGTAAAACAACGCGATATGATGTGTTCATGATAGGTTGAGCGGACCTTGCTGCAGCCGCGTCGAACCGCAACTTCGTCCGCACTGCCGCACCCTCGTCACGGCACCCCCGTCGAATACGCCCGCAAAAATCGATCTCGGAACAGATCCATCGACCACTCCGGCAGCGCCTCGTCCGGCAACAGCCCCGGCGTCCATCCCCAATGGCCGATCATTGCCACCAGATGATCCGGCCCCACAACATGCACCGGCACATCGAAACTCGGCCCGCCAGAGACAAACTCCGCCGGCTGGTGATCGCCCAGAATGATGAACAGCGGCATATCCTCGCGCTGCCGTTCCACATAGGAAAAGGTCGTTTGCAGCGCATAATCCACCGCCTTGCGGTATTGGTCACGGACGCGGTCATGGTCGCGCCAGACCACCGAAGGCGGATCATCCGATTGCGCGATTTCATTGAACACCGTCCCGTCGCCGACATCGTCCCAGTCGATCAGCTCCGGCACCGGCACCCAAGGCGCATGCGACGAAATCAGCGAGATTTCCGCGAACAGGGGCCGCCCGTCGCGCGGCGCTTGTGCCAGCAGCCGGTCATAGGCGGTCAGCGTGAACTGGTCGGGCATCGTGACCCAGTTGAAAGGCAGCCCTTCATAGCCAAGATCGTCTTTGGCAAGGATCGTCTCGAACCCGATGCGCGGGCCTTCGGGCCAGTCACGCGTGATCGCGGGCACCACGGTCGCGGTGTGATAGCCTGCCTCGGTCGCGAGTTCGAACAGTGTCTTGCGCGGGCTGGCCAGCAAAGCGCGATAGCGGATCTGGTTGCTGATCCACATCCCCGACGCGATGGAGGCATGCGCCAGCCAGCTTTGCCCGCCGATCATCGGCGCGGTCATCCAGCCCGACCGCATGGCGATACCGTCGATGGCGTCCAGTTCGGCCTGTGCCGCCTCTAGCGTGGCTTGGTGGGTGTCGATATAAAGCGGGTTGTCGAAACTGGCACGGCCATAGCTTTCGATAAAGATGAACACCACATCGCTGCCACCCAGTCGGTCGAACAAAGGGCTGGCGGCAGCGAAGGCGTCATTTTCGGCCGCACGGGTAAACTCGGCGCGTTCGGCCTGCGTGATCCGGTAAAGCCCGACACGGTCAAAGGCCAGCCGCGCGGTAAAGGCGGCACCGGGGGATGTGTAAGGCAAGCTCCACTGTCCTTTGACCGCCCCGATCTGCGCCACCATCAGGCCTGCCGCCACAATCGTCAGCACCCCGAAACCGCCACGCCAGACCGCCCACCACCCGGCAGGTGGCTGCAACCGGACCCAGCGCTCCGTCGCCCACCACAAAGCCGCGGCAATCGCAACAGGTGCCAGCAGCGCACCCAAGGCAGCCAGATTACCAAGCACTGGCCCCAAAGCACCGGTACCCAGCTCATAAGCGGCCCGGATCAGCCCCATATCGGTCGCCGGATTGAACACGCGGTTGTAGGCAATGAAATTCGCGTAATCGGCCGCTTTCAGCAGCACGACCAGAGTCAGCAGCGCCACCAGCACCGCACGCAGAATCCGCGCCCGCCCCGGCCAGGCCAACAACAAGAACAGGATCACCGGCAGCTCCAGCGGCACCAATGTCAGCGCGCCCCACGTCATCGCATTGGGATGATTGGGCTGGATGACCACCAGATGCAGCAAAAATGCAGCAACGGCCAGACCGGCCAGACGCCCTGCCAGCCCCGTCATGCGTCCCGCCGCGCCCAAAGATAGCGGATATCGACAGCAAACGACCATACCACCAGCGCCAGCGCCCCTGCCGCGATGCCAACGGCCCATATACCTGTCACCACAGGGGCGACCAGCGCGATCAGCACCGCGATCTGGATCACGCAGACCAGCTTGCCGCTAAAGCGTGCCGGCACCGGTCGGTTCAGCCAAGGCCATACCCACATGGCTGCGACGTAAAGATAGCGCATAATGCCCAGCAAAATCACCCAGTCACCTACCTTGCCGCTTTGCCAGACGATCAGCGCAAGGATCAGGGCAAGGATTGAATCCACCTCCATGTCAAAACGCGCACCAAAGCGGCTGACCAGCCCGGCACGGCGCGCGGCCCAACCGTCGATCCCGTCGCTGGCTAATGCGATGGTGGCGATGGCAACGACGCTCCATGCCAGTGCGGGATCATGGGACAGTGCGGCGGTATTGGGCAAAACGGCGGCCAGACCTGCGGTCAATGTTGCGCGGAAATGGGTGACAATATTGCACAAGCCCAGCCGTTGATGCGGATAATCACGCAGCAAGCCGCGCAACAAAAATGCGTTCATGCCCAGGTAAAGCGTCACCGCCAGCGCGCCGCCGCGCCAGACAGCCTGCCCCTGTAGTCCGAAAAGACCCACCACCAAAAGCGCCAGCAAACCCAGATTGACCAGCGCCAGCACAGCAAAACGCGCCAAAAGCGCGTCAGGGGCTCTTGGTCTTTTCTTTGCAGGTCCAGCATCAGGTGAAAGTGTAACAACCATATGACCAGACATAGCATCACCCGGTGCAAGTCAACGGCGATCATCTGTCCTGTTGACACAAACGCGCGACCAACGTTTGCTGCCCCTAAAGGAGAAAGCACATGCAAAACGGCTACCGCATCCCTGCACGCATCCTGCATTGGGTGCTGGCGATTGTTATTATCGCGATGCTGCCGGTGGGCAGCATCATGGTGACCGAAGGGCTGGACCGGTCTACACAAAACCTGCTGTTCATCCTGCACAAGAATACCGGCGTGGTGATCCTTCTGCTGATGGTGCTGCGGCTGGGCTACCGGCTTGCCAACCCGCCTGCCCCCTTGCCTGCCACGATGCCGGGCTGGCAGAAACAGGCGGCGGGGCTGACCCATATCCTGCTTTACGTCATGGTGTTTTTCATGGCGATCACCGGCTATGTCCGCGTCACGATGGGCGGCTTCCCGATCGAGGGTCTGGGTGCCATCGGCCTGCACCCCCTGCTGCCGCGCAACGAGGCGGTGGCGGAAATCGCCAAAACCCTGCATTTTTATGGGCGCTTCGTCCTGCTGGCCGTTTTGGCGCTGCATATTGGCGCTGCCCTCCATCACGCAGTCATTCTGCGTGATGGTGTCTTCGGGCGCATCTGGCCGTTCTGGCGCACCTGACCCGCCAACCCTTCTTATTTCCCCAAATACTCCGGGGTGAGGCGCGCCAGCGCCGAGGGGCAGCGCCCCTTACGACCCCGTCAATTGCACTTTGGCCGACAACGCCAGATGATCCGACGCCGCACGCACCCCGGGCGTGTCGATCACCTGCATATCCTGCACAGCCCCTGCCCTGTCCGACAGGATCCGGTCCAGCGGCAGCATCGGAAAATGCGCTGGAAAGCTGCGCTTGACGCCGCCGTCAAAACGGCGACCCAACAGGCGGGGCGAAAAGGCCATGCCCGACCAGGGGCGCCATTCGTTCAGATCCCCCATCAGGATCGTCTGCATCACCGGCTGGCGGCGCAGATATTGCGCGATGATCCGCATCTGGGCGATGCGCAGCACCTGCGTCAGCGACAGATGCGCCGTCATGATGCGCAAAGCTGTGCCATCCACGCGCGCCTCGACCACCACGGCACCGCGATGGCAATGGCCGGGCAGATCGATCACATCGTGCGATGTCACCTCGATTGCGGGATCGACAAACAGGATCGCACCCAAAAAGCCGTGGCTTTGCGGCCCCCACCGCATTGTAGCGTCGCGGTGAACATGGCGCAGGCCGGTCGCTGCCTCGATCCGGTCCAGATCAAGAATACCGGCATGTGGCGGACATTCCCCGTCCGCTTCCTGCAAGGCCAGCACCTGATGGCGACCCGCAGGGCTGATGTCGCTGCCAATGGCTGCGGCGACGCGGTCGGGGTCCACCCGCCCGTCGCGCCCGCGGGCGCGGTGGATGTTCCATGTCGCACAAGTGATGATCTGCACTGCCAAGCCTTCTGTTGTCCCGGCACGTGATGCCAGCCGCCGCCGCAAAGCTGAATGCAAAACTTTGTGTAATGACGCGCAAAGCCTTGCGCAGTCCGCGACACAGCATTGTGCCAAAGCCATTAGCTGTTAGGATCATGCCAAAATCATAAAAGCGAGAGCAGCAAATGACCATCAATCGCCGTTTCATCATTGCAGGGCTAGGGGCTACATGGCTTGCAGGATGCGCCAGCAATCCGCGTGCCATGGCCCCGGCTCCGCGCGCCGCAAGCCAGACACCATCCGATCTTTTGCCGCAGCGCGATGCGGGCTATGACGCATGGGTTGCCGGTTTCCGCAGCCGCGCCACAGGTCAGGGCATCACGCCTGCGACCTTTGACACGGCCTTTCGCAGCGGAGGCTTTTTGCCCGGCGTCGTCAGCCGTGATCGCAACCAGACCGAATTCCGCCGCACGCTCGAAGATTATCTGGCCATCGCCACTTCCGACGAACGCATCAGCAAAGGCCGTGCGGCCTATGCCCGCCATGCGCCTGTGTTGAACGCGATCGAACAACGCTACGGCGTCAGCCGCTATATCGTGACCGCGATCTGGGGGCTGGAAAGTTTCTATGGCGAACGTCAGGGCGACATACCGGTGATCGCCGCGACATCCACCCTGGCCTACGAAGGCCGGCGCGGTGCGTTCTTCGAGGCACAGACACTTGAAGCGCTGCGCATCCTGCAAGCGGGCGATATCACACCTGCGCGCATGACAGGGTCTTGGGCCGGTGCCATGGGGCATACCCAATTCATCCCCACCACATTCGCACAATTCGCTGTGGATTTCACCGGTGACGGGCGGCGCGATATCTGGTCGGATGACCCGTCCGATGCTTTGGCCAGCGCCGCCAATTATCTGGCCCGCAGCGGCTGGCAGACCGGCACCAGCTGGGGGCGCGAAGACCCGGGTGGCGCGCTTGAACCACAACAGGGCGGTCCGCGCTTCACCACGACTGCGAATTTCCGCGCCATCAAACGCTATAACAATTCCGATGCCTATGCGATTGGCGTCGGCCATCTGGCCGACCGCATCGCCGGTGGCGGGCCGTTACAGATGCCGTTCCCGCCTGACCGCTTTGGCCTGACCAAGAACGACCGGATTGCCTTGCAAAACGGTCTGACACGGCGCGGTTTCGACACGCAGGGGGCCGACGGTGTGATCGGTGCAAACACCACCCGCGCGATTGAAGGTTTCCAACGCTCGCGCGGTCTGCCGGTCACGGGTGATCCATCGCAGGCCCTGCTACGAATGCTGTGATAAACGGCTGAAACGATGATCCCGCCTGTTGGTCTGACCAGTCAGGCGGGATTAATGACCGCAGAACTACTCGGCAGCGACCAGCGTGCGGACATTCTTGGCGTGACGCTCAGCCAGCTTGCGCCCCTGGCGGCCTGTCAGCATCATGCGCGCACCACAAGGGCGGTCCACTGCGGTGCGAAGTTCGGGGAACAGCGTGAAAATCTCTTCCCGCGCGGCCAGCCCGACGGACATCAAAGCGATCGCACCGGTATAAAGCGTTTCGGCAGGCGCATCATTTGCAAAGACCACCTCGTGGGCGTCGCACAGGAAGTGCCAATATGTGACCTCGGTCACGTCGTCGGCGATGGCGATGCCAGGCAGGTCGATCAGATGCTTGGCCGCGACCAACACTTCGATTTCGCCAAACATTGTCGCGGCAATTTTGGACCGGACCAGCACGCGATGCTGCGGCGAGACAAGCAAGTCCTGCACAGGCAGACCGCCACCCAGCGCACCGGCACTGATACGCACAGGCCGCAGGTTAGGGAATGCGCGCAAACCAGCGGAGTCGATCGTGCGGGACTTGATCCAGCGGACCACCTGTTCGCCGTGATCGGCGGTTGTGACGGTGTCGCCAACAACCAGATCCTCGATCTGTTTGTCGCCGGTTGCAGTGCAGATCAGGGTACCGGATGTGAAACAGGGGACGTGCACATCGACGATTTCTGGACTGAAGGGATCAATAAGAAGTCGGTTTCCTGCGCCCTGCGTAGCCGCGCCGGTAAACGACATGCTTGTCAGCGTGTAATCGGCCGGAAGATCATTGTTCAGTGCAGAGACTGAGAGCCGCAAAAACAAATCGCCATTCGACATTTGCATGACGTACCCCACCGAATTGAATTCAATTCCGTCATGGTCAGGTTGACTGTATGGTAAGAAAACCTATCGCTGCCGGACTCTTTTTCACCGCCCGGGGTCGTATAGCTGAACACTGATCGAGTTATGCTGTTCCCACCAGTTTGATAGGTATGGTTAAAGGTTGTAGGACCATTTGGTGTCGTGCCTGTCAGCGTCACCGTCTGCATTCCGCTTTCGGGTGGGCCTGCGTTACAGCCACCCTCTGCCGAAGAAATCCTATTTTGAAGCGTTGCGCTTTGATAGACGGCCACTCATTCCCGGACCGATGATCCGTTGATCTGGCGGGCTGCGGACGGTAACGTCCGACCTGCGCACATTCCGCGCGACAAGGCCGGTTGGCGCAGATGACACAGACTTTGGCGGTCACGATTCGCGGCTCGGGGCGGTCCCTGCCACAAAGACGGATCACGACCGCACAGATTGCCAGCGATCTTGGCATTGCAGCGGGCAGGCTGGAACGGGCGACGGGCGTTCTGGCACGGCATGTCTGCGAGACCGAGGACCAGATCAGCCTTGCCACAACCGCCAGTCAGATAGCTTTGGATGATGCAGGCATGGATGCAGGCCAGATTGATCTGTTGATCTTTGCCGCCGCCGTGCCCTATCAGCCAATCCCTGCGACTGCCCCATTGCTGATGCGCAGCCTAGGCATCCCCGACGGCAAAGCGGCGGCTTTTGACGTGAACGCCACCTGCCTGAGCTTTGTCAGCGCCTTTGACATCGCCGCCCGCCAGATCGCCACAGGTGCGGCGCAACATGTGCTGGTTGTGTCATCAGAAATCGCATCGCGCGCATTGCCGTGGGCGGATGACCCTGAAACCGCCGCCCTGTTCGGCGATGGCGCTGCGGCGGTTGTTCTGACCGCCAGCGCGCCACAATCGCCCGCTTGCATGGCCGCGATGCGCCTGCGCAGCTATCCGTCCGCCTATGAGGCCTGCACGCTGGGTGCAGGCGGCACGCGGTTTGATTTCCACCGCGATCCTGCGGGATTTGCCGCGCACAGCACCTTTGGCATGGATGGCAAGGTGCTGTTCCGGCTAGCGGCCCAGCATTTCAACGGTTTTGTCGATGATCTGCTGGCCGGTGCCGGTTGGCCGCGCAGTGCGGTCGATCTGGTCGTGCCGCATCAGGCCAGCCCTGCGGGGCTTTTGCATATGATCCGCCAGACCGGTTTTGCCGCTGAAAAGGTTGTCAATATCGCCGCTGATTGCGGCAACCAGATTGCGGCCTCGATCCCTTTTGCCCTTGATGTCGCACGGCGTGACGGGCGGATCAGCGCAGGCGACAAGGTTCTGCTGCTGGGCACATCGGCGGGGGTGTCGTTTGGCGGCATCGCGCTGGTCGCCTGATCGTGGCGGTGCTGGTCACAGGGGCGACGGGGTTTCTGGGAGGCGCGGTGCTGCGCCATCTGCGCGCCATTGGCCAGCCTGCCATCGGACTGGGCCGTGATCCTGCCAAGATCATTGCATTGCGCGCCGAGAGCCTTGATCTGCTGGCCCATGATCTGACCCAGCCACTGGACCCCGCCGTTTTCAGAACGGTCACCGCGATCGTGCATAGTGCCGCGCTGTCTGCGCCGCATGGCCGCTGGCGCGATTTCGTCGCTGCCAATGTTACCGCGACGGCCAATATCGTCGCTTTGGCGCAGGCCTTGGGCGGCGTGCGGCTTGTGCATATTTCCAGCGCGTCGGTCAGCTTTGCGCCGATGGACCAGCTGGATGTGCACGAGGATGACCCGCTGCCACCCCCATTCAACGCCTATGCCGCGACCAAGGCGCAGGCGGAAACCATCGCATTGTCGGCACCGCATGCCTTGGTGCTGCGTCCGCGCGGGATTTACGGCGCTGGCGATGCCGCTTTGCTGCCAAGGCTGTTGCGTGCCGCAAAACGCGGACCGCTGCCTTTGTTGCGGGGCGGTCAGGCACGGATTGACCTGACCCATGTCGATGATGTGGTCGCGGCTGTCATGGCGGCCCTTGGGTCTGACAAGACAGGAGAGGTTGTGAACATCACCGGGGGCGAGGTGCTGCCCGTCACCGATATCGCCACCCGTGCCTGTGCTGCCGCAGGCCAGCCTTTGCGCTGGCGCAGGATGCCGCTGCGACCGGTTATGGCGCTGGCCGGTGCGGTCGAAAAGGCGGCACTGCTGCTGCCGCATCGCCCCGAACCTGCCGTGACCCGCTATGGTCTGGCGCTGTTTGCCTATGCGCAAAGCCTTGATATCACCAAAGCGCAGCGCCTTTTGCACTGGTCACCGCAGGTATCCTTTGCGGACGGTCTGACGCGGACCTTTGCGACAGTGCCGCACCGATGACCGCCCCTGTTTTTGCAAACAGCGCCTTTGTCGATACCCCCGAACGGCTGGTCCTGCGCGGCGGGCGCTGGCGTAAACGCCCGCTTTATGTCCGCTACGGGTTATGTTTGGACGCCAAGACGGGGCCGGTCCTGATCGACACCGGCTATACAAACCATGCGCTGCGTGATCCGGGCCGCAGCCTAGGTTTGCGGCTTTACGGGCGTGCGCTGGGTGCGCGGTTGCAGGACAGCGGCCAGCCGGAGGCGTTTCTGGCGCGTTTCAACCTGCGCCCCCGCGATATTACCACGGTGGTCGTGACGCATTTTCATGCCGATCACGTTTCGGGGTTGCGGCTGTTTGCGCAGGCACGCTTTGTCGCTGCCGCCGCGGGCTGGGACGCTCTGCGCGCCAATAGCCGTTTTGCCAACCTGCGCCACGGCGTGTTCCCCGAATTGCTGCCGCCGGATTTTAGCGATCGGCTGGACCTGATTGATGCCGCACCGCAAGTTGCCGCGCCACTGCTGGACCACAAGGCGCATGATCTGCTGGGCGATGGCAGCCTGCTGGCCCTGCCATTGCCCGGCCATGCGCCGGGGCATGTCGGGCTGTTATTTCCGGCACTGGGCACGCCGCTGCTTTACGCGGTCGATGCGCAATGGACTTGCGCCGCCCTGCCCGCACAGCGCCGTCCGGGTCTGGCGGCAAGGCTGGTGTCGCATGACCGCGCCGCTCATGCGCGATCTTGCGATCTTGTCACCCGCTTTGCAGAGGCGGGCGGCGATGTCATGCTGTGCCACGATCCTGCGCCCAGCGCATTTGACCTGAAGGATCTGCCATGCGGCTGATTGTCGAGGCGCTGCGCAGCTATCACACCACACGCCGCCTGTCGCGCGCTGGCCTGCCGCGCACCGCATTGCTGGCAGCACAGGCCAAGGCGCTGCGCCACTGGCTGGATCATGACCTGCCTCAGGTCG
>PUNR01000342.1 GCA_003551805.1 Loktanella sp. | reverse complement strand
GTCATGGCCGAACTGCGCGAAGGTGATGCGGTGGATAATATCAACACCCTGCTTGCCTCGACCAATGCCGCCGCACGCGCCATTGAAGATGCGGTGCGCACCCTGCCCGCCTTATCCGCGCAGGCGGGCCGTCTGGTGACGCAATCCGAAGCCGTCATCGCCAGCTATGGCGACCGTTCGCGGTTCAACGCGGAAACCCTGACCACCCTGCGCGAAATCCAAAGTGCGGCCAATGCGGTCACCGCGTTGGCGCGTGCGATCCAACGTAACCCAAATTCACTGATTACAGGACGCTGAAGATGCTGAAACAAATGATGATCGTGGCCGTTCTTGGCGTTGCAGGCTGCGGCGGGCAACCCGACCGTCTGGCCTTTACGCCTGCAGCATCGACCCTGCAATTGCAGCCATTGGTGCGCAGTGCAATGGTACGCTCGGTGTCATTGCCCAGCTATGCGGCGGCGGATGAAATCTCGGTGCAGGTGGCGGGCGGGCTTATCAGCGCGGACCGCAGCGTGCTTTGGGCGGATGATCCGCAACGCGCATTGACCCTGGCCATTGCCACAACACTTGGCAGCATCACGAATGCAGATGTCGGACCGGAACCCTGGCCCTTCATCGGCCTGCCCGATGTGGCGATTGATATCCGTGTGACCCAGATGATCGCAGCCGCCGATGGCACGTTCCAGCTGGCAGGCCAGTATTTCGTCGGCGGTGATGGCATCGACTTCCGCAACACCGCGCACCGGTTCGATATCCGCCAGCCTATGGCCGACCAAAGCCTTGGAAGCATCTCTGCCGCGCAATCCGCCGCGATCCTGACCTTGACCGAGGATATCGCGCGCCGCATCGCCCGCTGACGCCCCCATCGTCAGAGCTTAAATATCCCCGCCGGAGGCATGAAAGTTTTTCTGCGCCGCATCAGCCGCACGCGCGCGGCTGCTGTTGCGGATGAACACCGCGATAAAGATCGCGGTCATCACCAGAATGACCGTGGGCGCTGGCGCGCTGTCGATGAAAAAGCTGGCATAGACGCCCAAGAACCCCGACACCAGCGATACGGCGACGGCGATGACCAGCATCGCCTCGAACCGTTTGGTCAGCAAAAACGCAATCGCCCCCGGTGCAATCAACAGCCCGATGGCCAGAATGATCCCGACCGCTGACAAGGTCGCCACGATGCTCATGGAAATCAGCGCCAGCAGCCCGTAATGCAACCACCCCACCCGCAGCCCGACCGCCTGCGCCTGTACCGGATCGAACGCATGCAGCAGAAAGTCGCGGCGTTTGGCGATCAGGACCAGCGTGACAAAGGCGGCAATACTCCCAGCGGTCCATAAATCAGCCGCCGAAATCCCCAGCATATTGCCAAACAGGATATGGTCCAGATGCACGGCGGTGCTGATCTTGGCATAAAGCACTAATCCCACACCAAACATGCCCGAAAACACCACGCCCATCGCCGTATCTTGCTTGATCCGGCTGTTGCCCGCCAGAAATCCGGTCGAAACCGCACAGACCATACCGGCGGCAAAAGCCCCGATTATCAACGGAATACCCGCGATATAGGCCAGCACGATCCCGGGTAGCACCGCATGGCTGATCGCGTCACCCATCAGTGACCAGCCCTTGAGAACCAGAAAACACGACAACAGGCTAGTCGGCACCGCCAGCAGCGCCATCACCAAAAACGCCTTGTTCATGAAGGCGAACTGGAACGGGAATAACAGCGTCTCGATCATGCCTGCGCCGCCTTGCGCCGTGCCGCCAGCAGCCCGTGTTTGGGGGCAAAGATGAATGCCGCCAAAAACACCAGTGTTTGCAGCGTGACGATAATGCCGCCTGTGGCACCGTCGACAAAAAAGCTTAAGTAAGCGCCGATGAAACTGGTCGCGGTGCCAATCACGACGCTTACGATCAACAAGCGCTGGAAACGGTCCGTCAGCAGATAAGCGGTGGCACCGGGTGTGATGACCAGCGCAATCACCAGAAACGCCCCCACCGTCTGCATCGCGGCGACGCAGGACGCTGCCAGCAGTGTGAAAAACACCACCTTCAGCAGATCAGGCCGCAGCCCGATGCTGCGCGCGTGGTTTTCGTCAAAGAACGTGACCATCAGATCTTTCCACTTCGCCAGCAACACTGCCAGCGTGACAAAGCCGATGATCGCTAGTTGTAGCGTATCAGCGGGTGTGATCGCCAGAATATTGCCCAAGGTGATCGTCTGCAAACTGACCGACGCGGGCGACAGTGACACCATAAACAAGCCCAACCCGAAAAACGCGGTAAAGATCAGCCCGATGATCGTGTCTTCCTTCAGGCCGGACCGCTGGTTGAGAAACAACATCGCACCCGCCGCTAGCCCCCCCGCCACAAACGCACCCAGCGCAAAAGGCAGCCCCAGCATATAGGCCCCAGCCACCCCGGGCACGATCGAATGGCTTAACGCATCCCCGATCAGCGACCAGCCTTTCAACATCAGGTAGGCCGACAAAAAGGCGCAGATCGCGCCGACCAAGGCACTGACCCACATGGCATTGACCATATAGCTGTAGGCAAATGGCTGCAGCAGCACATCCATCATCGCGCGGCATCATCCCCGTAAACGACAAAGGGGCGTTCATCATCGGTGATGACCCTGATCTGGCGACTGTCATCATCATCGTGCAGATCGGACCCGCCCAGCACAAAATGCCGCAAAACCCCGCCAAAGGCGCGTTCCAGATTGGCGCGGGTAAAGGTCGTCTCGGTCGGGCCATAAGCCAGCACGGTCTGGTTCACCAGAATGGTATGATCGCAAAATGCAGTGACTGACCCAAGATTATGCGTCGAGACCAGCATCACCCGCCCTTCGTCGCGCATGGTGCGCAGCAGGGTGATGATCGCTTCTTCGGTCTGGACATCGACACCGGTAAAAGGCTCGTCCAGCAAGATAACCCTGCCGTCCTGCGCCAGCGCACGGGCTAGAAACACACGTTTGCGCTGCCCACCTGACAATTCACCGATCTGGCGGTGGCGGTAATCGGCCATGCCGACACGGTCGAGCGCTTGTGTCACCGCCGCCTGATCGACAGCGCTGGCACGGCGAAAAAAACCCATATGGCCGTAACGCCCCATCATTACGACGTCTTCGACCAGCACCGGGAAGGACCAGTCCACTTCTTCGGATTGGGGGACATAGGCCACGATATTGCGGCGCAAGGCGTCTTTTACCGGCATATCCAGCACGGTGATCGCACCCTTGGACGCGGGCGCAAAGCCCATGATCGCCTTGAACAAGGTCGATTTGCCAGCCCCATTCACCCCCACCAGTCCGGTGATCGTGCCGGTGGGGATGGTGAAACTGGCATCGCGCAAGGCTGTGTGACCATTGCGGTAGGTCACCGTCACATCATGCGCCGTTAGTCCGGTTGTCATTCAGTCAGGCCCTGCAGAATGGTTTCAGAGGTGACACGCAGCAGGTCCAGATAGGTCGGCACCGGGCCGTCGGCATCTGTCAGGCTGTCGACATATAGCATCCCGCCATAAACCGCCCCCGTCTCGCGCGCGACCTGTTCGGCGGGGGCCTGACTGACCGTGCTTTCGCAGAACACCACGGGGATATCATTGGCGCGAACGGCGTCGATCACGCGGCGCACTTGCTGCGGCGTGCCTTCGCTATCGGCATTGATCGGCCAAAGATAAAGTTCCTGCATGTCGAAATCCGCAATCAGATAGCTGAACGCCCCTTCACACGATACCAGCCAGCGCCTTTCCTGCGGCACGGCCAGAACAGCGTCGCGCAAGGGTGCGATCGTGTCGATGATCTGTTGCTTATAGCTTTCCGCGTTGGCCGTATAGATATCAGCATTGTCCGGATCATGCGTCACAAAAGCATCGCGGATATTGTCCACGTAAATCAACGCATTGTTCAGCCCCATCCATGCATGCGGATTGGGCTGGCCGTCATATTCGCCCGATGTGATGCTGATCGGTGTGATCCCGTCGGTGACAACAACACTGGGGATATCGCGCAGATTGCCGAAAAACTGTTCAAACCAGCCTTCAAGGTTCAGCCCGTTCCACAGCACTAGGTCCGCGTCCTGCGCACGAATGATATCGCGCGGGGTTGGCTGGTAGTCGTGAATCTCTGCGCCCGGTCGGGTGATGCTTTCGACAATTGCAGCATCCCCTGCCACATTGCGCGCCATATCAGCGATCACGGTAAAGGTAGTCACTGCCTTGAACCTGTCATCCTCGGCCTGCGCTGCGCCCACGCCGATTGTGACCGCTGCGGTCAGCCCTAAAAAGGCCGTGCGAATTTTCATGTTAACTTCCTCGGATAAAGTTGCGAACGATTCTCAACTGTAAATCACGAATGATAATCATTCGCAAGTTGGTAACTGGAAATCATATATTGCCTGACATGTCCGCAGTCCGCACAATACTTGCGCTTAATGGGGGGTAACACGCAAGATGTCGGTTTTGTTGTATAAAGCACCTCTTTCGCGTTGCATCTTGGGGCCAGCACCGCTTTAGTTAGAAAAAATATAAACTACCAAAACCTGGGAGGTTTGGTTTGCAGCAAGTCAAAAACGACGACGCGTTCGTCGCCTTCGAACGTGTGCAGAAAAGTTATGACGGGGAAAGCCTTGTCGTCAAAGACCTCAACCTG
This sequence comes from Loktanella sp., assembly GCA_003551805.1. Taxonomy (GTDB): domain Bacteria; phylum Pseudomonadota; class Alphaproteobacteria; order Rhodobacterales; family Rhodobacteraceae; genus Yoonia. Next base: position 5,052 of record PUNR01000342.1, on the reverse strand, counting down.
ACAGTCCCCAAGGGGGAATTCTTGACCCTTCTGGGGCCGTCCGGATCTGGCAAAACCACCTGTCTGATGATGCTGGCCGGGTTTGAAACAGCCACCCACGGCGATATACGCCTTGATGGCAAATCGGTTAACAATATCCCGCCGCATAAGCGTGGCATCGGGATGGTGTTCCAGAATTACGCTCTTTTCCCGCATATGACGGTGGCAGAAAACCTGTCGTTTCCATTGGAAGTCCGCAAAATCGGCAAGTCCGACCGCGAGGCCAAGGTCAAGCGCGCGCTTGATATGGTCCAGATGGGCGATTTCGGCGCGCGACGTCCGGCGCAGATGTCAGGTGGCCAGCAACAGCGTGTGGCGTTGGCCCGTGCGCTGGTGTTTGAACCCGAACTGGTGCTGATGGATGAACCGCTGGGCGCGCTCGACAAACAATTGCGCGAAACGCTGCAATTCGAGATTACCAATCTGGCACATGAACTGGGCATTACCGTGGTCTATGTGACCCATGACCAAACCGAGGCGTTGACAATGTCCGATCGGGTGGCCGTTTTTCAGGACGGACGCATCCAGCAACTGGCAACACCTGACGACCTTTATGAGCGCCCCCAGAACAGCTTTGTCGCGCAGTTTATCGGCGAAAACAACACATTGACTGGCGTTGTTCAGGACATCAGCAATGACCGCTGCACCGTCAGGCTGGACAGCGGCGATGTGATCGAGGCGATGCCCGCTAACGTCAAAGCCGTCGGTGACCGGACCAAAGTGTCGATCCGCCCGGAACGGGTCGAGATTGATAAAACCCGCCTGCAACCCGGCGCATTGACGCTGAAAGCAGAGGTTCTGGAATTCATTTACATGGGTGACATTTTCCGCACGCGCCTGCGCGTCGCGGGCACGGATGAATTTGTGATCAAGACACGCAATGCCCCCGATCAGGTCCGGCTGACACCCGGCACCCAAATCGACATCGGCTGGCTGCCACAGGATTGCCGCGCGCTCGACGCGTGACGGCTTTTGCAGGGGCACCGCCGCCCGGTGGGTGCCTCTCATGACAAGACGAGCCGGGCGTGACAACGGGAGAATGACAATGAAACTGACCAAAGCAATGATGGCAACGACAGCGCTGACGCTGGCCGGAACCACCGCCTTTGCCCAAGAGATGGCCAATGACATGACCATCGTCAGCTGGGGTGGTGCCTATCAGGCCAGCCAGGACAATGCCTATCTGCAACCCTATCTGGCAGCGAACCCCGACGTGCGCGCCAACTGGGACGAAAGCTCGCCCGAGGCTGTGGCGCGCCTGCGTGCAATGGATGAGGCAGGCAACCTGACCTGGGACCTGGTTGACGTCGTGGCCGCCGATGCGCTGCGCCTGTGCGACGAAGGTCTGGCGATGGAAGTCGATCACGATGCGATCCTTGCCGCAGCCCCCGATGGCACCCCTGCCACCGAGGATTTCGGCGACCTGATCATCTCTGACTGCTTTATTCCGCAGATCGCCTATTCCACGACCAACGCCTATCGCACCGATGTGGCGGCATGGAACGGCGAAACACCCGGCGACATTTGCGCCCTGTTCGATCTGGAAACCTTCCCCGGCACCCGCACCCTGCAGCGCCAGCCGATCGACAATCTGGAATGGGCTCTGATCTGTGACGGCGTGGCCTTCGAGGATGTCTATGACACTCTGGAAACCACCGAAGGTCAGGACCGCGCCTTTGCCAAGCTGGACACGATCAAGGACAGCACGATCTGGTGGACATCCGCCGCCGAAAGCATCCAGTCGCTGGCCGATGGCGAAGCTGTGATGGGCTCTTCCTACAATGGCCGTTTCTTCTCGGCGATTGTGGAACAGAACCAGCCGCTGGAAATGCTGTGGGACGCACAGGTTTACGACCTTGACGGCTGGATCATTCCCGCCGGTCTGCCCGAGGATCGTCTGGCCCGCGTTCTGGACTTCCTGTTCTTCGCAACAGACACCCAGCGCCTGGCCGATCAGGCTGCCTATATCTCTTACGGTCCGGCACGGGCGTCATCTGCGCCACTGGTGTCGACCCATGCCGAACTGGGCATCGAGATGGCACCGCATATGCCGACCAATCCAGACAATGCCACCAATGCCTTCGTGCAGAACTACCTGTGGTGGGCTGACTACCGCGATGACCTGGACGCACGTTTCCAGGCATGGCTGGCACAATAAAAAGCTGATTGCATGGGCGGGGATAACCCCGCCCTACGCCTGACATCAAAGGCTGGCCTTCTGGGTCGTGCCAAAGGTAGGGCGGGGTTCACACCCGCCTTACGCCCCCAAACCAAAGGTCCGTCCCCATGGCAGAACAGATGATGGCCGCTGATGGCCGCACGCTCAAATCCAGCCTGAACCGTGCGCTGCGCCGCCAGAAATTGCGTGCGCTTTTGCTGATTGCGCCGCTGTTGCTGTTCATCATGGTCACCTTTGTCATCCCCATTGGGCAGATGCTGTTCCGGTCGGTCGAAAACCAGATCGTCAGCGATACAATCCCGCGCACGGTACAGGAACTGGCCAGCTGGGACGCGCGCACCGATCCGCTGCCGGACGAGGCCGTGTTTATCTCCTTTGCCAAAGACATGATGACCGCAGTAGAAGAACGCAGGCATACGCGACTTGGATCACGGCTGAACTATGAAAATGCCGGTATTTCGTCTCAGTTCCGTCGTTCCGGACGCGACGTGGCCGATATGGGTGAAGTCATCGCCGATCAGTTCATCGCGCTCAACCCCGCTTGGGAAGAGCCCGAGACGTGGGTTACCCTGCTGGCAGACCCCGACTGGATCGCCGCAGACCCCGATGATCGCCCCGCTTTTGAATTGTCCGATACAGCGCGCACCGCCCTGCCCCGCACCAGCGACGTCTATGCTGAATTTGCGCGCTTAGCGCAGGACAGCCCCCGCGGTCTGGCCCGCAGCCAGCCGTGGAATATGGTCTATTTCGCACTGCACGAGGACCTGACGGCCACACCTGCACCGGATTTGGGCACGCTGGCCTCGCCTTTGTTGACCGAGGCGGCGACAGCGGCGTCCGGGTTTGAGACCGAAAGCATCCGCGACGCGTTTATCGCCAGTTCCCGAGGTTGGGGCGACACGGCGCTATGGCAGACAATCCAGACCTACAGCCCGCCCTATACGGCCAGCTATTTCCTGACGGCCGTCGATCTCAGACAGACGCCCGACGGCATCGAACGGGCGGCCGAAAACCAGCAGATCTATGTGCGGTTGTTCATCCGCACACTGGTCATGTCGCTGACGATCATGGGGGCCTGCATCCTGCTTGGCTATCCTGTCGCCTGGATGCTGGCGAACCTGCCGTCACGGCAGGCCAACCTGATGCTGATCCTTGTGCTGTTGCCCTTCTGGACCTCGCTTCTCGTGCGCACATCGGCGTGGAAGGTATTGCTGCAACAACAAGGGGTCATTAACGATCTGCTGGTCTGGATTGGTCTGGTCGCCGACGACAACCGTCTGACGATGATCAACAACGCCACCGGCACGATCATCGCGATGACGCATATTCTGCTGCCCTTCATGATCCTGCCGCTTTACTCAGTGATGAAGACGATCCCGCCCAGCTATCTGCGCGCGGCGAAATCGCTTGGGGCCACGAACTGGACCGCGTTCTGGCGGGTCTATTTCCCGCAATCGGTGCCGGGGATCGGGGCGGGGTCGATCCTCGTGTTCATCCTGTCGATCGGCTACTACATCACGCCGGAAATCGTGGGTGGCACCTCGGGTATCTTTATCTCGAACCGGATCGCCTATCATATTTCCAGCTCGTTGAACTGGGGACTGGCCGCAGCGCTTGGCACCATCCTGCTGGTAGTCGTCATGGCGCTTTACTGGGCCTATGACCGGATCGTCGGCATCGACAACGTGAAACTCGGAGGATAATGCCATGAGCGCTCTGCCCATCTACGCCACCACGGGCCAGAAGATCTGGCATTACACCTTTCGTGTCATTGTCGGGTTGATCCTGTTCTTTCTGGTCGCCCCGATCCTCATCATCATTCCGTTGTCGTTCAACGCGCAAAGCTTTTTCACCTTCACGCCAGAAATGCTGGCACTCGACCCCGATGGCTATTCGCTGCGGCATTACCGTGATTTCTTTACCAATCCGGACTGGATCAGGCCGCTGCAGAATTCATTGATCATTGCGCCCTTTGCAACGATCATCTCGGTCAGTCTTGGCACCCTGGCCGCCATCGGCCTGTCGCAGTCGCATGTGCCCTACCGGCGGACGATCATGGCGATCATGATTTCGCCGATGATCGTGCCCTTGATCATTTCGGCCACGGGCATGTTCTTTTTCTACAGCCAGCTTGGTCTGTGGATGGAAAGCGCACTGGGGTTCTCGCGGTCGTTTACCGGCTACGTGAAGGTGATCCTTGCCCATGCGGCACTTGGAATTCCTTTCGTGATCATCACAGTGACGGCGACATTAGTGGGTTTTGACCATTCGCTGACGCGCGCAGCCGCCAATATGGGGGCGACACCCACACAGACATTTTTCAAGGTGCAGATGCCGCTGATCCTGCCCGGTGTGGTGTCGGGCGGGCTGTTTGCTTTCATCACGTCGTTTGACGAGGTTGTCGTCGTCCTGTTCGTCGGGGCCGCTGCGCAAAAGACATTGCCGTGGCAGATGTTCACGGGTCTGCGCGAACAGATCAGTCCGACGATCCTTGCTGCGGCGACGGTCCTGGTGGCAGTGTCGATTGTCCTGCTGACCACGGTGGAACTGCTGCGCCGCCGGTCTGAACGGCTGCGCGGTCTTAGCCCAAGCTGATCATCGTCGGAGCCTAAATATCCCCGCCGGAGGCAACCGCCCCCGGCGGTTTTTTCACGGCAGCACCGCGAGCCAGCCCCAAACCGTGAACACCGACAAAGCCGTCGCGATCAGCACCGACGACGCGGCGACACGCCGCGCGCGGCCATACATATTGGCAAAGATGTAAGCATTGACCCCCGGCGCCATGGCCGCTGTCAGGATGGCCGACCTTGTGCCCGCCACGCCCAGGCCCCCCG